>CALDKL010000711.1 GCA_937898895.1 uncultured Verrucomicrobiae bacterium
GAGAAAGGCACCCGCAAAACCGAGTGCCCCCAGGCGGAAAAAATAGCCGATTCTCAAGTCTCGACACCAGACAAGGAATCGAGAAAAAAACGGCTTCCAGATCGCTTCCGGAGAGCCGAGTGATCGCAAAAACCTCCAGGGTGCCGGCCAGAGGAAGTGGCGAAGTTTTCCTCCGCGGAGCACGGCCCAGGCGAGATGAAAAGCCACCAGGAGAATGAGCACCAACAATAAAAAACGCAGGGTGAGTGCATTGGGGCTGCCCGGAGCGACGAGTTCGGCATCTCTCCAGAAATCATGCACCAGGCGAAGGGGAAGCACCGCAATCCAGGCGGCGGCAACCACTTTTCCGAAAGCGGCAAAGCGGGGCAGGGCGATGAACCCGTCTCGCACCCGGCCGGTCCGGGCGATACGCCCCGAAGCTTCGAGCAAATACCCCAGACTGAGCAAATGGAGCAGGGGGATCGCCGAGATCACGGCAAGGACGGCAACGAGGGTGACAAAGCCAATCACGGCATCAAACCCGCGTCCGGCACGAGTGAGAAACCTCCGAATCGAACCATCCGACTCCACCGGACTGGCCCCAGAAAATTCGGATGATGCAGGAAAAGGCTCGGGCACGGTGGGTTGCAACATCTCCAGGTGAAGACGCCGAAGGACGTGTTTCCGTTACAGCACGCAAATGGATTGCATCCGAACCGCAAATTTGCCATGCTGCGCCAATCCGCCCCCGGTTTCCTCGTGAGGGTGGCCATCCGATCCTCCGAATGAAACTATCGACTGTATTCCTCCTGTCTCTGGGACTCTGCGCCGCGCAGACGGCCCGTGCTCAATCCGAAATCAATCGCGCCTCCCTCGGCATGTTCCAACCCATCCTGGAAGTAGCCGAGAACCCCGCCAATCCGCTGACGGAGGCAAAGGTCCATCTCGGACGAATGCTTTATTACGACACCCGGCTCTCGAAAAACCGAACGATTTCCTGCAATTCCTGCCACGATCTCGCCAGTTTCGGGGACGACGGCAAGCCGGTGTCTTCGGGGATTCACGAACAAACCGGAGGAAGATCCGCTCCGACCGTCTACAACGCCGCCCTCCACATCGCCCAGTTCTGGGACGGGAGGGCCGCCGATGTGGAAGCCCAGGCGGTGGGCCCGATTCTGAATCCGATCGAAATGGGCATGCCGGATTCGGCCTATGTCCTGAAAGTGATCCAATCCATCCCTGGTTATGTCGAAGCCTTCGCCAAAGCCTTTCCCGACGACAAGGAACCGATTACGTATGAGAATGTCGGGCGGGCGATTGGAGCTTTTGAGCGCAAATTGTTGACCCCGTCTCGCTTTGATGACTTCCTCAAGGGGGATGAGAAAGCTCTCTCGGATGAGGAAAAACACGGGCTCACTCTTTTTGTTACAACGGGTTGCACGGTTTGTCACAACGGGATGGGAGTGGGAGGGCACCTCTTCCAGAAGTTGGGCCTGGTGAAGGCATGGCCAACCCAGGATTTGGGGCGCTTCGACGCAACCAAGAACGAAGTGGACAAGCATTTTTTCAAAGTCCCGAGCCTGCGAAATATCACCGAGACCGCTCCATATCTGCACGATGGTTCGGTGAAAACGCTGGAGGAGATCGTCGCAAAAATGGCGGAACACCAACTGGGTCGCCAACTTTCCGGCGAGGATGTCCGATCCATCATTTCCTTTCTGGGATCGCTCAAGGGGCGGGTGAATGAGGAAACCATTCGCCAACCCGAATTGCCTGCAGACGGCCCCGACACTCCCAAGGTCGGATCGTGAGGGCGAGCGGCGAGAAAGGTGTTCTCGCAGGTCCAGGCGGCCCCGTGAAATCGGTGCCGCCTGGTTTGTTTTCATTCCCAAAGGGCAATCGGAATGGGCGAGAGGCTCAGGCAAACCTTGGGGGGCTTCGCAGAGTAGTCTATTTTATATTACATATATTGTAGGAAGTTATTGGGCGGTGATGATCTGATAGGAATCCGGTCTTGTTGTCCTGTTTTTGCGCATGCGGATACCCTGTGCCCTAAGGAATTTCCGAGTTGATGCGTTGTATCTGCCGAAAGAACGTCCACGCTCACCCGTGTTCCACATGGAATGTTCCCGGATGCGAGCAGTCAGAATCAGCGAATCATCAGGCTCTCCATTCTTCGCGTGCCTCGGCTTGTGGACTCGAATTGGCATTTGAACGGCGCATTCCTTCGCGTAGTTTCCTAAAAACACCCCCTGTGTCGGTATCATGACCCGCCTTTCCCGATGTCTGTTTGTCGGCTGCCTGCTTCACGTCGGCACCATCCTGCCCTCCCACGCCTTCCTCGGCGGCATTTTGAAGCGCGGAGAGGAAAAAAAGGTGCTCAGCGCCGAGGAGTTGACTTCTCAGGAAGGCCGGGCCGAGACCGATCTCGCCAAAGCCAAGGGATATGAGGCGAACGGAAAAAACCGCCAGGCGCGGGACACCTACAAATCCATCTGCACAAATTATCCGCGGACCAACGCGGGAATGGAGGCGAGATTTGGTTACGGCCGTATGCTCGAGGCCGAAGGCGAAGGGCGCAAGGCCTTTGATGTATACCAGGAATTGATCGCCAATCACCGGAATTCACCTCATTTCAACGAGGCGGTGCAGCGGCAATTCAACATTACCGATGGTCTCAGAAACTCGAAGCGAAAGGGATTTCTCGGGATCGGAGCCGCTGCACAACCGTCCAAGCTGGTCGAAATGTTCGAGAAAATCAGCGTCAGTGCCCCCTTCACGGAATGGGCACCCAAATCGCTCCTGAATGCCGGATACGTCAAGAGCGATGCGGGTGAAATGGATCCGGCAATCGCGTTTTTTCAGAAAGTTGTCGACAAGTATCCCGACACCGAATTCGCCAAGGAAGCGCAGTTTCAGATTTTCAAGCTGCGCGGGGTCACCGCCGAGAAGTCCAATAGCCCGGTCAAAGACCGCGCCCAGGTGGAGGCTGGTCTCGATTTTGTGAATCAGAATCCGCAGGATCAGCGGGCAGCGGAGGTGAAAACAGACATGCAGGCCATCGAAGAGCGCTCCATGGAAAAACTCTACAATACGGGAGTGTTTTATGAAAAAAGCGGCAAGCCGGAATCGGCCAGGGTATATTTCCGTGAAGTCGTGAAAAGCCCAAATACCCCCTGGGCGGCCAAAGCCCAGGAACGGCTCGCAAAACTCGATGGGCAGGCCAGTGGCGAAGTCGAAAAGAAGGCAGGTCTGTTTGGCCCCAATCCCCTGAAAAAGGACAAGGTCGAGATGAGGACCTCGGGAGATGAGGTGGTTCCTCTCCCAGCCACTCCGGCACCCCCATCCTCGTCCCCCACCCCTTCGACTCCCCCGGCGACTCCGGCTCCCGCGACCGGAATTCCCTCCCCTCCGCCCGCGTGATTCGCCAAGCCTTTGCAAGGCAGCGCACCCGCGATGGTTCGGGCTTGTCTTTTCTGCAATCCCGCCTAGTTTCAGGGGGCTGGGTGCCGGAATCTCTGTGTTCGCTGCGGGTGAGACGGCTCGCCACACACCCGGTTTTGACGGTTTCCAGCTGCATTTCTCATGAAGATCCGTATTCTGTCCATAGCGTGGGTTTCCCTCGTGGCAACCTTGTTCGGTGGTTGTGCCGGATATCAGTTGGGCGATGTCAAACCCAGCGTTTACCGGGACATTGAAAAAATTCACATTCCCCCGTTCAAGAACCTTACCCTCGAGCCGAGGCTATCCAGCCTCGTGACCAACGCGGTGCTCGTTGAACTTCAGTCCGACGGCACCTATCAAGTTTCCACGCGGGACAATGCCGACGCCGTTCTCGTCGGCACAATCCGGCGCATCGAAAAACGGCAGTTGCGGGCCGTCCGCACCGACACGCTCCGCTCTCAGGAGTTGAGCCTGTATCTCTATGTGGATTTTCACCTTGAGGATCCCGACACCGGGGCTCGCATCGGAGGTTTCCCCGACGCCTCTGATGATTCTTCTGCCAGCGACAGCGCTCCTGCCGGAGTCGCCAAAGAAGGCGCGAGCGACGTGATCGGGGCGAGACAGGGGCTCGTCATCGGCGAAACAATCCAGTTCGTCGATTCCAGTTATCAGGTAGGCGAGCGAAATGCCTTTTCCGTCGTCGCCGAGGATGTTGCGGACAAGATCGTATCCGCCCTAGCGAACGGCTGGTAAGCCGACGGTTCGAGTTTCACTGCGATTTGAGCGCGAGCGCCAACCGGGGAACGATCCAACTGGTTGCCACCCCGATCGGAAATCTGGGGGATATCACCTTCCGGGCAGTCGAAGCCATCCGTGGAGCGGACTTGGTGGCCTGTGAGGATACCCGCCATTCCCGCCGCCTGCTCGAACACCTGGGAATCCGCGACAAAAACCTCGTCGCTCTCCACGATCACAACGAACGTACCCGGTCTGCAGACCTGATCGAGAGGGTACTGTCCGGACAGAAACTGGTCTACCTTTCCGACGCTGGAACCCCCGGTGTGTCCGATCCGGGCTACCGACTCGTCAACGCTGCCTATTCTGCCGGAGTAACAGTGGAGGTGCTTCCCGGTCCCTCTGCGGTGGTGACCGCCCTCTCTGGCTCGGGGCTGCCAAGTGATGCGTTCTATTTTGGCGGATTCCTTCCCGTGAAGTCAGGGCGTCGTGCCCGCGAACTCTCGGAAGCGACCCATCGCAGGGAAACCTCCATCTATTTCGAATCGCCGCATCGACTCATCGGCACGCTCAAGGCCCTTTGCGAGATCGACCCGCAACGGGAAATTTGTGTCGCCCGGGAGCTGACCAAACGATTCGAGACCTACCATCGCGGAGCCGTTTCCACACTCTTGGAGGTGTTTCTTGCCCATCCCCCGAAAGGCGAAATCACACTCCTCATCCGAGGCGTGGGCCGGGAATGAGCGCTCTTCAGGCGTAGGACGAGAAACGCACGGGGCGGAGTCTAGCGACCCCGCCCCGGCGTTTTCATCTCTTCACCAATGTCCTTGCTGGACAAAACCTTTGCCCGGAATGCTCCCAGCGATTGCCCTCACCAAGGCTCAGGTCCATTCCGGATCAGGGATCACCAAAGGAGGACGGCTCCGGGTGATCCCCGATTGATTCTTCTGACGTCGATGTTGGGGCGGGCGAACCGGCTCGGATCGCCTGCTCTTGTCATAGCGTTGCTGGCATTGATATTCTCCGATCCTCCAGATTTCCCTTGTGGGAACCTGGTTTTCGGAGAGTCTCGGATGGAGAAGAAACTTCTCTCCTCTCTGTGTTGTGTGTGTGACCATCTGTTAGCAGCCCGTTCTCCCGCGATTTCTTTGCCATTCCGTGCCTCACGCGATCTGGCGATCCGTTTCTCAGGCGGTCGCGGTCCGGTGTGGGGGTCAGCACGAGTGACAAAACGATTCTTTCGGGAACAGCGGCGAGTGTTGCGTTGGAAGAATTTAACATAATTTCCATAATTATTCAATATTTTTATAATCTCATCCGATTTTTCTCGCATCTCCAGTGAGTTGCCTTGAGTGATTCCCCAACCAAATGAAGGTCTTCCCCCACCATCCCCTAACTGACCGATTGCATGCTCCCGTTGCGACGATCACGGCCTATGATTATCCGACCGCCCGACTCTGTGAAGAAGCGGGATTGCAACTGCTTCTGGTCGGAGACTCGGTTGGTATGGTGGTGGGCGGACAGCCGGATACGACTTCGGTCACTCTTGAACAGATCGTCTACCATACGGAGATGGTGCGGCGCGGGGCACTGAACACGGTGGTGGTATCCGATTTGCCGATCCACACCTATGACACGCCGGAAGAAGCGGTCGCGAGCGGGCAACGTCTTGTCGCGGCGGGAGCGGACGCCGTGAAACTCGAGGGGGGATTCGACCAGGTGGGGAATATCCGTGCCCTCGTCGCGGGAGGAATTCCCGTCTGCGGCCATCTCGGCGTGCTGCCGCAACGGGTTCGCGAGGAAGGCGGTTACAAGAAGAAAGGCAAGACTCCCGGAGAAGCAGAACTTCTCTGCGCGGCAGCCCTGGCGATCGAGGAGGCGGGCGTCTTTGCCATCGTCCTGGAAAGCATCGTCGCATCCGTGGCGAGAGAGATCACACGCACCGTTTCCGTTCCCACCATCGGGATCGGCTCGGGTAGCGAATGCGATGGGCAGGTCCGTGTCCTACACGATGTTACCGGAGCCTACCCCTGGTTTGTTCCTCCTTTTGCGAAAGTCCATGGAAATGTCGCCGAGGTCACTCGTTCGGCGCTTCTCGCCTATCTCGACGAAATCTCCGGAGAGGCTTCGAAGGGGTAGAATGACTAAAAAAAGACTTGCGCAAAGGGACGGCACGGGAGAAACTGGCCCATCCCTGAACGCAACTCGATCGGGAGTTCGCGCCGCCTTTTCCAGACCTTGCCCGGCGCGAGTCTTCTCTCTTTCAGATTAAGGGATGATCGGTTCCCGGAGTTTCGTCCGACCGAATTTCGGGCACCGCCGAAATTCTCCTTTGGTGGAATTTCAAACCCCAATTTCTCCCTCTTAACCCCTTTCCGCTTCGCGTCGCCGTCCGGCCCCGTTTTTTCGATTCATGAGCGATTCCGATTTCGCGGCGGAGTTCCGCCAACCTGATCCGGGAGAATCCACTGCCGGTGAAACCGAATTGTCTTCCAGACCCGCTACCAGGAAGCGTCCCTCGCGCAAGACCACGGTCGTCCGAAATACCAAGGAAGATTCCGCGTCGGGCAATGCCCCCGTCGCAGTGAGTCCATCGACTCGTGACGGGATCCAAGAGGCGGTGCTCCCTCCTTCCCAAGAACCTGGCTCTCTTGTTCGGGAAGTCCCTTCCCCCTCTGCGGCGGAATTCCGTTCCGGCACAGTTGACGGGCCAATCACAGAGGGGGCAGACATCCCGCGCCCCGAAGGTAGTGGGTATTCTCCAAACGGCGCTCCGATGGGCCGCAAACGCCACCGCAAGCGCAAACGCCGCGGAAACCGTGAGTCCTACAATGCCGATGGCGAACGCATTCACTATCCCTCCGCTTCGATCTCGGCTGACGGCGAAGAAGGAGACTCGGGAGACGAGGGTGATGAGGCAGAAGAACTCGATTCCCTGACGGAAGGGGAAAAGGGTTCTGAAACGGGAGAAACCGGCGAACCTCGCCTCTTCAAAACCCGCAAACAACGCTTTCTCGAACGCAAGGAAAAGGAACGTGCTCGCGAGATGGCCGCCCTCGAGGCTGCCCCCCCCATCGAAAGCGAGGGAATCGTCGAGATTTCCCCCAAGGGATTCGGCTTCCTGCGTGAACGCATCCGGGGCTTCCAGCAATCGCCCAAGGACGTATTCATCACCCCCGAGGTGGTGCGTATTTTTGGTC
>CALDKL010000712.1 GCA_937898895.1 uncultured Verrucomicrobiae bacterium
TGTCACCAATCCGGCGCGGCGGGCGGAATTGATTCCACAGCTGAAAGAGTTGTTCGCCACAATGGAAGGTGTCGCCCAGGTCATCGACGGTGAAGACGGACATCGGCTCGGGATGCCAAAGCCCGGAGAGAATCCCGGCATGGGCGATCTTGTTCTCTACGCCGCCGATGGTTTTGTCTTTCGCAAGGAAGTGACCGGGGACGAGGTCGTCGTGCCTGCGGTGAACTATGCGGGCACCCACGGCTACCTCAACAGCGACCCCGATCTCGACGGCATCTTCATCGCGAGCGGGGCGGGCATCAAAAAAGGCGTCGTCCTCGACCGCGTCCGCAATCTCGATGTCGCCCCGACCCTGGCGAAGCTGATGGGACTCCAGCTGCCCGACCTTGACGGACGCGCCCTCGACGAAATTCTCGAGTGACTCTCCGCCCGGCACCCTGACGCCCGGGCGGATCCATGGCTGACATTTTTGTTTCCCGCACTACGATTGCGGGATGCGACCTTCTTCCCATCGTCCCCTCCGGACCTCGCCCCATCCTGCGTCACGGACCAAACGACCACTCGCACAACCGCCGGGTTCGCTCGTGCATCGGGGGACCCGCCGAACCGACGCGGCACACCTCCGGCTCGTCGAGTACAACGAAGCCTTCACCCGAACCATCCCTCTCGACTCGATGCCCGAAGAGGGGTTGGAGAAAGCAGATGACCTGGTGCGATGGCTCCATTTCACCGGACTGCACGAGGTGGGAGAACTGTCCCGCATCGGTCGCGCCTTCGATCTGTCCAGCCTCGTCCTCGAAGACATCCTCCACACCGGGAGCCGTTCGAAGATTGAGATTCATGATTCCGGCATCTTTTTGGTGACTCGTCTCGTCCAACTCAACGAACGAGAGAACTCCCTGACAATCCAACATTTCTCCCTCCTCCTCCTGCCTGGGAATATTGTCCTCACCTTCGCGGAGGGGCCTACCGATCTCTTCGATCCCGTGCTCGAACGCATCCGAGCCAATGACGGAGGCCGCATCCGGCGCTTCGGAGCCGACTACCTCGCCTGGGCGCTGCTCGATGCCATTGTCGACAACTACCTCCTCGTCACCGATCACCTCGATGATGCCGTGTTCGCCCTCGACGACCGTCTTCAGGAGGACCCCCGCGAGGTCGAAGTCGGAGAAATCTACGCGCTGAAGCGCGACATCAACCAACTCTACCGCACAACTCGCCCGATCCGGGAGATCGTCGCGGGTCTGCTGAGGGAAGACGGAACCCTGCTCTCGGATCGCACGCGTCCGTTTCTGATCGATCTGAACGACCACGCCATCCAGGTTTCCGAGGCAACGGAATTCCTCCGCGAGGGCAGCACCGCCCTTCGGGAACTCTACCTGTCCCTTGCCAGCCATCGCATGAATGAGGTGATGAAGGTGCTCACCTGTTTTTCCACGATTTTCCTTCCCCTCACTTTTATCGCCGGGATCTACGGAATGAATTTTGAAGCCATGCCGGAATTGAAGCATCCGTGGGGCTATCCCGCCGTTTGGGGCGTCTTCGCCCTTTGTGCCGTCGGGATGCTTTGGCTCTTTCGCCGGATGCGCTGGCTCTGATTCCACAACCCCCGGGCCCTTCCCGACTGCGGAAGCGGCCCACAGATCCGGCCCAGCCGCCCTTGCCCCATTCTTGCGGAACTCCAAGGAAGATCTGTGGTGGCGGCCTATTCGAATGTGATTTGTTCCGCATCGGATCGAAAACTGATTTCTGATGTCGATTCCCTGAATCGAAGTGTCATTGCCCACATTGCCACCGGGGCCGATCTCTCCACCCTTGAGACGGCGGAAGAGGTTCTCACGACCCTCAAACAGAGCTTCTCCGACGCCGCCCGTCTACCCGGATTCAGCGGGAGCAAAATCGACGAGAGGCTTTCGTTCTCAATCCAGTCCGACTCGGAAGCAAAAAGGAAGGGCAAGCGCGCCTTTTGGAGTCCTGCGGACCAACGCTTTGTCCTCTCCGACACCGGACCTGCGGGGATCAAGGGCTTTACCCTGGATGACAACGCGGTGCCGAAAGAACTCACCACAACGGATCCGAAGACTCCCCTGCTGTACGCGAAAGACGGATCCTGGATCTGGGATTACAAAGACGCCTCCCCCTCGCTCAATCCGGGCCCGTCCGTCATCCCACTCGACGAAGTGCCCGACACCATTCCCGTCCCGCCCTCCAGGTCTGGCACTTCCTCTCCTTCCTCTGTTACCCCTCTGATCGTGCCCTCATTTTCGATTGCCTCCGGTTCGTTCCCGATCAACACCTTCGATCTCCCCCTGACTCTGACCAATCCCAATCCATCCGGCTCCTCTGACCTCTATTATTCACTCGATTATGGGAACTGGCAGGAATACTCGGGACCACTCACGGTGAAGCCTGGCACCATCGTCGCGGCACAGGCGATCGCCCGGAGCCAACTTTACTCCAACAGCGCCCGCGTCGATCAGACCTATCTCGCCCTGTCAGAAGATCTCCTGTCTCCGGTCATTTCGCCGAGTCGTCCGGATTTCGGGATCTTCACCGGCCGAGCCATTTCCGTCTCTCTCACCAACCTCAATCCAGGCTCGATCTCCAAGCTGCAATATCGCGTCGGCGGAGATCCCTGGCAGGACTATTCGGGCCCCTTCACCCTCGCCCGCGAAGGCTACCCATCGGGGGCACTGGTTCAGGCTCGAGCCGTCCCCATCGATCCGAATTATGTCGCCAGCGCTGCCACCCTCCGGACGCTCGGAGTCGAATCCGCCTCCATCGCCGGAACCTCCGTCGGAACTTTCTCCAATCCCATTGGTGAAAATCGAATGGAGACCAATCTCACCAAGGGACGCTCCTCGGACTACTTCGAATGGGGCAGTGACTCTGCCGGAAACTCGAACAGCCAATACAAGAAAAGTTGGCTCAACTACGACGGGGCCGCTTTCACAAATATCACCCCCGGCGAGCGTTTCCAGATTGGCACCCTGGACTACTTCAACGGCACCATTCAGACGGGTACCGGAGCCACCGGTGTCTCCTTCGCCGTCGATCTGTCCCTCGCCCTCAACGGAGCCACAACCCGTTCGGCCTTTATTTTTGACCTCGACCTCGTCAACGTCCAAAACAAAGGTGGAGACGAATGGGGCTCGGCCGACTACGTCCGACTTGCCAATCCTACAGCAAGCCAGATCGTGACTTTCAACGGAATCCAGTTCCAGTTGCAGTTGGAGTTTGGTGAGACATCCGCCAGCGGGATCTCCTATTTCAATGAGTTCCATGTGCTCGAAAGTGATCGTGCCTCTACCCGGATCTACGGCAATCTCATCGAAGTTGGATCGATCCACTTCAATCGTTGAAACGCCGACTTGCGTGGGTTCCTGAACGTGCCACGCTTCGGCATGTCCCCATCCTGGAAAGTCGCCATCCTGGGCCTCACGGAATGCCCTGAGGCCCGTGCCGCAAAGATTGACGCATCCTTTTTTCCTCCCGTCGCGGACGATCAACTCGCTGACTGGGAGAGATCTCACCGGGTCATTCTGCCCGGAGAGATCCGCTCTTTTCTTCTCCAGTCCGACGGACTCGAGGCCGCGCGAGGCCTGCTCTGGCCCGTGCTGCCGCTCGCACGCTGGGATCTCATCGACGACCTCTGCGCCTCGGGCCATCCATGGGTCCGCTTCGGACAATGCGCGGGCCATCGCTATCTGCTCTCCCTCGGACATAGCCCCTCGATCTACCGCCACGAGACCTTTGGTTCCGACGAGGAATTCTTTGCATCGTCCTTTCGATCTTATTTGAAAAAGGTGTTTCGCGGTGAAGGGTGATGCGGAAAAGCCTGGTGTTCTCCGGAACCATTTGCGACGATCTCCCGCTCCCATGAACCGATCCCTCCCGATCCTCCTCTTCGCTCTCGCCTTCTGCTTCTCCTGCGAACGCCCTTCCGAGACGCCCGGGAAACCCGTCATCGCCCTCGTCATGAAGTCTCTCGCAAATGAGTTCTTCAAGTCTATGGCCGACGGCGCACAAACCTGGCAAAAACAGCATGCCGACCAGTTTGATCTCGTCTCCAACGGGATCCGCAATGAGACCGACCTCGCTCAACAGGTCGCCCTCGTCGAGCAGATGATCGCCCGCCGGGTCGCGGCCATCGTCATCGCCCCCGCTGATTCGAAAGCTCTCGTCCCAGTCCTCAAGCGCGCCCGGGACGCGGGCATCGTCGTCGTCAATATCGACAACCGCCTCGATCAAGACGTCCTCCGCGAGGCGGGAACGGCGATCCCCTTTGTCGGTCCGGACAATCGGGAAGGCGCAAAACTCGTC
>CALDKL010000713.1 GCA_937898895.1 uncultured Verrucomicrobiae bacterium
CGAGGCATCCTTTTTGAGTTGGGGATGGCGCGTGCCTTTTCTTCTCGGCATTCTCCTGCTGGCTGTCGGCATGTTCATCCGGATGAAGATACTCGAGAGCCCCGTCTTCGAGAAGGCCCTCGCCGAGGATCCCGGTCCGACAATCCCCATCCTAGAAGTGATCCGAAAACATCCCCGCAACGTCCTCCTCGCGATGGGGGCACGTTTCGCCGAGAACGCCTTTTTCTACATCTTCACGGTCCTCGTCCTCAGCTACGGCTCGCAGCAGCTCGGCATGGGGAAATCGGATCTCCTCAATGCGGTTTTGATAGGGTCGGCGGTGCAGCTCGTGGTGATCCCCGCCTTCGGTGCCCTCTCGGATCGATGGGGGCGGCGTCCTGTCTACCTCGGGGGCACGGTCTTCCTCCTCCTCTTTGCCTTTCCCTTTTTCTGGTTGCTGGGAACAAAGGAACCCGTCTTCGTGATCCTGGCGGTCGTCATCGGGCTGATTGGCCACGCAGCGATGTACGGACCCCAGGCCGCGTTTTTCTCGGAACTCTTCGGCACACGGGTCCGCTACAGCGGGGCTTCTCTCGGATACCAGCTCGCCTCCCCACTCGCGGGAGGACTCGCTCCGCTCATCGCGACGGCCTTGCTGGGTCGCAGTGGCGGGGATCCGTATCCGATCGCCTGGTATCTGATCGGGATGGCCGTGATCACCCTCGTCTCGGTATGGTTTGCCGAGGAAACGCATCGGAAAGGGCTGTGACGACGATCGACGATGGTTGGAAAGGGGAAGGCAATGCGCCGTTCCGTTGGTTGTATCCGGCGCAATGACGCATCCTGCCGAATGGGGCGGATGGATCGAAGAAAAAGACACTTCACTCGGCCCGTCATGAACCTCGCCACCGGACTCTCCGGATTTCTCCTCTTCGCTCCGCTCCTCACCGCCGGGGAGCCTTTTCGACCCAATCTCGGACCATCCCTTCCCTCGGTCACGGTGCGCTGCGGCGAGGTGACGTTGATGCTGCGCCAGTCGTCTCAATGGACCCCGGGCCGAATCGATTTCCGCGGGCTTCCGATGACCACCGAAACGAGCGCCTACGGCACCGTCTTTTCCTTTCCCGATGTTGGGTTCATCGGCACCAACCACCTCGAGAACGAGCCTGAGCCGCTCCGTTCTCTGGCCTTTTCCCTGGACGGGAAGAACCTGGCCGAACCAACGGCACAACTCTCGGGCAACCACTTCCGTTTCGTGCGTGAGTCAACGATTCGCAGCTTTGCGTTGCGCTGCGAGATCGAGATCAGGGAAGGTCGTGTCCACGAGACGACGGTTGTTCGAGCCACCGAGGCGACCCCTTTGAAGCTCGTCTATCATTTCATGCACGCGTGGGTTCCAACGGTCGATGCGTATCTCGCCGGCAGGGATGCCGAGCCGGAAGCGGTGATCTCGGGATCATTCCGCGACACGCCGGAGGAGACGCGGAAATTCCATGTGAGCGACCGCGTCGATTGGATTGCAGTGCGCGAACCGACGAGTCGGCAGTTTGCGGTGTCACGGTTGCTCGAGGCACCAGACATCGCGCAAAATATCTCGACGATCTGGAACGTGCCCGGCACCTATCGGAAGTACTACCTGAAATGTTTCGGCGGAGAAACGGTGCCGACGGGATTTGTCGGAACCTGGAGAATGGTGACCGGATTCGGATCGTGCGAGGGGAAGGATTGGCAAGCCTGTGCCCGGGCTCTCGCGGCGGAGCTTGCGACCGCGAAGTGATCCGCGATCCCTCGCTTGCAAGTGGTGGCTTCCGCGCCAATCCTGCCCCATGATCAAATTCCTCCACACCCGCATCCGCGTCAGCGACCTCGACCGGACGATCCGCTTTTACGAAATCCTCGGCTTCACCCTGACCCGTCGCACCGACAAATCTCCCGCCGGGAACCAGCTCGCATTTCTCGAGTTGCCGGGCAATGACCACTTTCTCGAACTCTGCTATTCCCCTGATTTCGAAGTGAGTTTCCCCGAAGATCTCATG
The DNA here is from genome assembly GCA_937898895.1 of uncultured Verrucomicrobiae bacterium. Lineage (GTDB taxonomy): Bacteria > Verrucomicrobiota > Verrucomicrobiia > Verrucomicrobiales > DEV007 > Arctic95D-9. Next base: position 2,016 of record CALDKL010000713.1, read on the forward strand.
CACACCGCCCTCGGGGTCGACGACATCATGACCTACTGCGACCGGGTCGAGCAGGCCGGGATCGAAATCTGGCCGAGCGACTGGCGCGAAGCCTTTCCTTCGGGCAAGAAGATCAAGATGGCCTTCGTGACCGATCCGGATGGCTACGAGGTCGAGATTCTGGAGCGGTGAGGGCCCTTCCAGCTAAGGACGCGCCACGGATTTATTGGGGGATCTAAATTCTCAATATGTAGAAGTTTTTAAATTTCCTTCAATAAATTTGCGATCTCTTGTCGAGCCGATTAGGTTGTGTTCCCTTCCTGAAACCCTGGAGTTTGGATTCATGAAACAGATTGTTCTCCTTTTGTCTCTCGTGCTCTCCGGAGTGGGGCTGCTCGTACTTGCCTCCTGCAAATCCAGCCAGCCGACCCGTTCCTCGAAGGGGCAAATCTGGGAACGTGAACTTGGGGCGGTGGCATTGAGCCCCTTGAATCCGAACGACGCCCAGAAAGAACTCAATTTGAAGGTCGATCTGATCCCCGAAGGACAATACGGGCGTCGGCTTTTTCGGGAGATGGCACCGCAGTATATCACGATCCACAGCACCCAAAACCCCACCGGTGACGCCTACGCCCATGCCAAGGCGCTGAATCGTGGGGCCCTTCGCGGTGGTGTTTGTGGCTACCTGTGTTGGCATTTCACAGTGCAGGGCGACACCGTCATCCAGCATCTTCCGACCAACGAGCGAGGTGAGCACGCGGACTTCGACGGGCCTGGAAACCGCTATTCCATCGGGATCGAGATGTGCGAGCACCAAGGCAACAGCCAACTCGCGACCATGGAGCGGACGGCCAAGTTGGCCGCCAACCTGATGTATCACCATAAAATTCCGATTGAGAACGTGCGAGCCCATTACCATTGGCCGCGCGAGGGCTATACTCCGGCGAACAAGGATTGCCCCCATTTTCTCCTCGAAAACGGCAAGCCCGGCACGACGTGGCGGTGGTTCGTGGGGCGCATCCAGCGTCATTATCAGCGACTTGCCGCCTTCGACGAGGCGGCGAAGGAGCAACGGCGCCTGGAGGAAGAGTCCCGGCGTCGCAAGCAGATGGTGCAACGTCTCTGGCACGCCGTGACCGAGCTGGTTGGCCTGGGGTGATTCGGCAGGAGTCGGTTGCGTTCCGCCCGACCTCCGGTAAGATTCCCCTCGACGCGACATGACACGCCGACTCCTCCTACCCGCCTTGATCCTGGGGGCGTTTTTTCCCGCCTCCGAGACGGTGCAGGGCGCTTTGAATCCAAACGATGAGTATATCATCGTGTCGGGTGGCCCTTCGCTCATGGCCAACGAATCTTTCCGGCGCGAAGCGCATCGGCATGACCAGTGGTGGGGGAATTTTATTCGCACGGCCCGCTTCCGCATCGAACAGCTCCAGAAGGCGAGCAACGGAGCGGTCAATATCACCTGGCTGGTCTATCGTCCCGGCTACGAGACCCGCCAGGCCGAGGATGGGAAACCCCATCTCGCCAATATCGAAAGCGTGCGGGAC
>CALDKL010000714.1 GCA_937898895.1 uncultured Verrucomicrobiae bacterium
GGCGACGAGGAAACCGACCGAATACATGAAACCGTCGTATCCGCTTGTGGCGATCATTCCGGCGATGCCGAGGAAGGACGCGGCGGACATATAGTCACCGGCGACGGCGAGGCCGTTCTGCCAGCCGGTGATGCGGCGCCCCGCCGCGAAGTAGGCGCTCGCGCCGCTCGTTTTCCTCGCCGACCACCAGGTGATCCCCAGCGTCGCAGCAACGAAGAAGAGGAACATGATCAGGGCAGCCGGGCTCTGTTGGGCCGGTGCGGGAGCGAGATCGGCGAGGAGGGGAAGGGAAGTCATGGTTTGTCCGTGTCAGGATTGGCGTGGTCTCCGAGGAGCGAGTCGGCGAGTCGGTCGAAACGACCTGCCGCTCGGGTATAGACCCAGGCGACGATCCAGGCCATAAAGAACTGCGAGAGGGCGAACCAGTAGGCGAGGTTGGCGGGACCGATCCGTTTTTTGGCGATCTCGGGGAACCAGCCGACCAGGACGACGAGAGCGAAGTAATAGAGGAGGAAAAAGAGGCAGGCTGGAACGATGAAGCGTTTTTTCGCGGCAAGAAGCGACTCGAACTCGGGTCGGTGAATGATTTTTTCCCAGACTTCGGCCTGGCGGTCGCCCTCCTGATCGAGGCTCGGTTCGTTTTCCCTGTCACTCATGGGCGGGGACACTAGGGACCGGAGGAGCGGATGGCAAGCGCGAAATCGCGCGGAAGGCCCACGAAGAACCCGACCAGAAGCACTTCCGTCACGCCGCAGGGCGGAGCCAATTCGGGGTTCGAGCGGATGACTATGTCAGGGCTCGTTCGAGAATGAAACCTCTCGCGGCGATTCGAGAGTGACCTCACAGTCCGAACGCCCACCGTCCCACCGTCCACATCATCACGGGAATGAGGAAAACAAAAAGCAGATCCACCCAGATCCCCGCTTTCACCATTCTCGGCAGGGAAACGAGGCCGGTGCCAAAGGCAATGGCGTTTGGCGGGGTGCCCACGGGCAGGGCAAAATCGGCGCTGGCGGCGAGGGTCACGGGGACACAAAGGAGCAGTATCGGCTGATTCACCGCGACGGCCAGGGAAGCGATCACGGGAAGAAAGGCGGCTGTGGTCGCGGTGTTGCTGGTCAGGGCCGTGGCCACGACCATGACCGCGCCGACGAGGAGGACAATCAGAAAGGGCGGCCATCCGGCCATGCCGCCGAGGGCAGTGGCCATGGCTGCGGCGAGCTGCGTTTTTTCAATGGCGGAAGCGAGGCTGAGTCCTCCGCCATAGAGCAGCAGTACGTCCCAGGGCATGCGTTTCAGGCAACCCCAGTCGAGGACAAAGAGCCCCTTCTTCCCATCGACGGGGATGGCGAAGAGGATCAGGGCACAACTCATCGCGATGACTTCGTCCGTGATCGCGGGAAAAGAACTCTTCCACGCCTCGCGACTCACCCACAGGCCCACGGCGAGGAGAAAGGCACCCGTCACCGCCCATTCCGGCCAGGAGATGCGGCCGAGGCGACCTCGTTCGAGGTGCAGCGCTTCCCGGATCCCGGGCATGTCGGTGTTGTCGATACGGAAGCTGAGGCGGGTCAGGATGAGGTGGACGAGCGGCACCGCGACCAAGACGAGTGGTATCCCCAGCCAGAGCCATTGCGCGAATCCTACCTCGATCTGGTGGATCGACTCGAGGTTGGCTTTCAGAATCAGATTCGGCGGCGTGCCGATAAGGGTGCCCATGCCTCCGGTATTTGCCCCGTAGGCGATGGAAAGGACGAGGGCGGCACCGAACTCGGCAGCGCGATGCCGCCCCTGCGTTTCACGGATCATGGCAAAGACGGAGAGGCCGATCGGCATCAGCATCATCGTCGTGGCCGCATTGCTCGTCCACATGCTGACAAAAGCGGACGAACAGAGAAAACCGAAGAGGAGGGAGCGGGGGCGTGTCCCTACCTTGTCGATGATGGCCAGGGCGATGCGACGATGCAGATTCCAGCGCTCCATCGCCAGCGAGAGCATGAAGCCACCCATGAACAGAAAGATGATCGGATCGGCATACGGAGCGGCCGCATCCTTCATTGCATTTTTTCCGGAAGTGAATCCCAGGGCGGGGAGCATCACCAGGGGCAGCAGGGCAGTGGCGGGGATGGGGATCGCCTCCGTCACCCAAAATACCGCCATCGTCAGGGCAAGGAGGGCGACTCGCGAGGCCGCAGGGGAGAGATCGAAAAGGGGCGGGGCGAGAAAACAGGTGGCCAGGAGGAGGAGGCCCACGATCAGTCCGCCGCGCTGGCGCCAGCCGTAACCACCTTCGAGGAGGGCTTCGTGTTCTTCGTCGTGGGTTTCGCCCATAGGTGGCGACTGTAGCGGTCGGGGAGGGGACGCGGCAACTCCTTTTCACAGGGCGGCGCGTTGCAGAAAGTCAGGGCAGGAGCAGGATGCGATGGATCTCCTCGATACCCTTGGCTGTGCGGTGGACGGCATGTCCGGAAGGATGAACCACCCGTTCCGAAGCCACTCCGTCGAGATGCGAACTGGCATAGGGCACGACTCCGTCGCCCGATTTCTCGAGAGGCACCCCCGCGGGTCGGATGTTTCCGATGAGGGAATGATAGGCGACGCCGGGCTGGAGAGGCTTGTTGAGGAACTCCGCCGTGGTCCAGGCCTTCGTGCTGAGCTGGTCGAGAGAGGTGAGCCGATCGCGGGCAAATTCGAGACCCTGCGGGGTCAGGGCCTGGGCGCTTTCCGTGACGATTCGAGTCGAGAGGCGGACGAGACCCACCGGTACCTGGATGAGATCACCGAGCAGCTTTGCTCCCGGCGTTTCCACAAT
>CALDKL010000715.1 GCA_937898895.1 uncultured Verrucomicrobiae bacterium
ACTATTGCTGCTACGGAGCGGTGCTTGCGGATGTTCTGTTAGGGAGGCCGGAGTCGGTCACGGGACTTCGCCTCCGCACCGGCCTGAAACCGGATCTCCGCCTCGAGGACAATGCCATCCTCATCCTGAAATATGCCCACGCCCTCGCCACGACCGAGGCGAGCTGGACACAGATCGGGCATCTCACGAGCTACAGCGCGACGATCTACGGCAGCCGCGGCACCGTCCACATCGAGCCGGGTCACGATGGCCGCATTCTCCACGCCACTACCGAACAACCCGACGGTGTGGCATTGCCCGTGCCGCCGCAGCCCGCCCATCTGCGCAACGCCAGCGTCCATTTCCTCGCGGCAATCGAGAATCCGGACATGGAGATCCATCCGCTCTGCGACGCAGAGCACGGCTACAACGCCCAATGGATCCTCGAGCAGGGAATCCGGTCGGCTCCGTGTCAGGGCTGACCCTCACAAAACCACCTCACGCCCTCTCTCCCGCGCCGACCTCAGGCAGGCGTCGAGCACGATCTGGGTCTTGAGGGAAATCTCCGGCCAGTACGGATCGAGCTTCCCGCCGAGGACGATCTCGCCGAAGCGGCGGAAGAGTTTCGTTTCCTGCGCGGAGGGGTGGTTTTCCGAAGCCTCCTCCGTCGCGACGCGACGGGAGTCTCGCTCGATGCGGAAGTGACATCCCTCCACGCGAGGCTGCGGGTGATCGATCTCAAAGGAGAGTTCAGAACCGTGAAAGGGCAACACAAAGTCGACGAGATGGATCTGTCCCCGGTTCCCGCTGAAATTCACCCATTGCTGGTGTTCGTTCTCGAAACTGCAATAGAGCGAGGCGGTGACACCGTTCGCGAAGACGATCTCGGCGGAGAGGGAGACGGGCACGCCCTGGTGCTCGCGGATCATTCGCGCCGTCACGGAGAGGGGCATTTCGTAGTGCAGCGCCCAGAGAAGAATGCGGAGATTGTACCATCCGAGATCGCCGAGGCACCCGAGCGGTTCCAGACCGGGATCAGCACGGATGTTTTCGTCAAAAAAACTCTCCGGAGCGAGGAAACTGAACTGGGTGGCGATGCGGCGGATGGATCCGATCGCTCCGGCGTCAATCTCCCGGCGCAGGGCGGCGAGACGGTCGTTGTGCATGAACATGACGCCGTCCATGAACTGCACCCCCGCCTGCGCGCAGGCCTCCGCGATTTCGCGCACTTCTTCGGCATCGGTTCCGCAGGGCTTTTCGCAAAGGACGTGTTTGCCCGCAGCCGCCGCGGCAAGAACCCAATCCTTGCGCAGGCCCGTGGGCAACGGAATGTAAACGGCGTCAATGTCAGGGCGGGCGAGGAGCGTTTCGTAGCCGCCGACTGCTTCCGGCGCGGGGTCGTGCGGAGCCAGGGCCTGACATTGCGCCACAAAGGCGGCGGCCTTTTCCTGGGAACGGCTCGCTACCGCGACGAGGCGACCGTTTCCGCTGTGCCGGATCGCCTGCCAGTTTTTCCGAGCGATGCCCGCACACCCGAGAATTCCCCAACGGCACCTGTGATCGGTCATGCGAGAAGAAGACGGAGCATCGGACTCCGTCGAACGGGAAAGATTGGACCAGAAAACAGGGTTGAGTCGGACATCACACCCTCTTTCGTATCAGTTGAAATTGATCTTCACCCCGCGCGATCTCCACCCCTGGGTGATGGCCGCCTCCATTTCGTCCCAACTTCGTCCGGCGAGGAGGGGTTCGAAAACTTCCGGGGCCTTTTTCTTCTCCTTCATCGCCTTCAGAAAGGCCTTGAGATTGGCGGCGTCCTTGTCTCCGTCCATGTGGAAGAAGTAATAGACCACCAGGGCGGCGAGTCCGTAGTTGAGATTGCCGTTAGCGACAAAGGAATCGTATTCCTGCAGGAAGAACTGCTGCAGGTCGGGGGCCTCGAACTCCTCGCCGAGAGCCCGGCCGCGGGTACCGTCCTCGCCGTAGGCGGTGACGTAGGCTTTCACTTTCCCGAGGTCACCGACACTGAATTTGCCGGAGCGGTAGCCGCTGTGGGCGATGTATTCGGCCAGCCCTTCGGTGAACCAGCCTCGCGCCCCCTCCGCGAAATAGTCGAAGTCGGTGATCTGGTGGGCGATCTCGTGGGAGAGGGTCGTGTTCTCCTTGTCGTAATCGACGCTGTAGTTGCTGCCGACCTTCTTGACCCCGAGGCTGGTGAGAGGCACGAGGACGTCGCCTTCTCCTCCTCGACTGATGTAGACACCGGCGGACTCCTCCGGCCCTCCCTTCGCGATGTAGGCCTCACGAGTTTCGAAGAGGTGGATCTTGTGACGCTCTTTGCGGAAGGGTTTGACCATGCCGAGAGGAAGCTCGCGACAGACCTCGTTGGTGGCCTCGAAGAGGAGGGAAAAGCGTTTCACCACGGAAGTGTTCAGTTTCACATCGCAGATGAACTCGTAGCGCGGACTGGCGTAGATGAATTCTTTGGATGCGTCATCCTCCTTGATCACCGAAATGGGCGGGTCAATGTCAACGGATACGGCGGCGGGCCAGGGTCCATCCCAATTCGGCCGGATCGAGGAGTCGCGCGAGGAATCGGCCAGATCGCCCTTCTTCCATTCGGAGATGAACTTCTGGTCGTCCGGCGACAGGCTTGCGATGGGAACTTCAAAATTCTTTCCGCCCATTTGAAGGACGGCCTTGTCGCCTGCGACTTCGATGAGAGTGGCGACGATGGATTTTCCGGTGCTGTTGGTCCAGGATCTCTCTGCCGCAGCGGCCGTGCCAAGGGCGACGAAGAGGAGGAGGAGGCTGGGAAATCCGCGGATCGTCA
>CALDKL010000716.1 GCA_937898895.1 uncultured Verrucomicrobiae bacterium
CACTCGGTCCGGCGGGAGCGGGACCCTACTTTGCCTTTGCCCTGGAGCAGCTTGGGAAGGCCAAACCTGTTCCTCCGGCCGCCCCGAAAGTCGCCTCTGCGAAAACTCCGGAGGAGAACGGCGGATCGGCGGATCGAGGGAAGCAGATGAAAATCGGCGAAATCAAAGTCACGGAAGAAGCCCCGACAAGCGAGGGACAAAAGGTGAGTCTGTCGGTTGTCATCGACGCCGCTCCCGGATCGGATCCGGCGGGAGAAGATCTCTCCCTGCTTGTGTATTTCTTTGATCGCGTCCCGAGTGGTGAGGTGAAGCCCACGACGGCAAACACCTCCTATCTTTATCCGACCGAACCCTACGATTGGAAGGTGAACGGCACCGAAACAATTGTCGTCAATTACCTCCAGCCCACCTTCACCGCACAACAGAAGCGCGAGCTGGGCGAACGAACCTATCACGGCTACGTGATCGAGCTTTACTATCGCGATGAATTGCAGGACAAAGTCGCGATGCCCGAGGATGTGGCGGCCCTTCGTTTTGATCCCTCGTCGACTGCTGGCGCGCCTGCGCCTGCGGCGGGAGGGGATGTGAAACCCGAGAACGCCCTCTTTCCCAACCCCGCCGTTCCCTGAAATCGCCGCATGCATCCCGAAACCGTGCTTCTCATTCTGGACTCATCTGAGGAGGATCGCCGTTCTGTCCGCTCCCTTTTCGAGGGAACGGTGGGCCGTGTGCTCGAGGCGACCAATCCAGCCGAAGCCTGGCAGCTGGCTCAGGGTCTCGATCATCTCTCCGCCATGATCGCGGGCTTCGCGGGTGAGTCGGGGGGCGAGGTCTTTGACTTGCGCGACCACCTCCAGGGCTCTCACGGCATTTTTCCATGCGCCTTTTGCAGTCGCGACGACATGACGCCCTTTTATTCGCGCGTTTTCAAAGGGGATCGGCTGTTTTTCAAACCGGTAAACGGCAGCGTCCTGCTCGACTGGTTCCTGACCACCCGCACGGAGAGCGAATCCGCCACCGCAACGGATGGGAATCCCCCACCGAATCCACCGTCTCCGGAAGGCGAGGCGATTGCTGCGGGCGCACCGGAAGCCGCGACGGAGCCGAGCCCGGAAACGGCGGCATCGTCGTCCCTTCTCGAATCGGCACCTGTTGCCTTGCCCGAGGAAGCTCTCCCCGTCGGTACTCGACTCGGCGACTACAAGCTCTTGCGCGAAATTCAGCGCGACGCCGATTTTGCCCTCTACGAGGCCGAACAGACTTCGATCGGGCGCCATGTCGCCCTCAAGACGCTCTACCGGAAACACCGCAAGGACATCCACTGGGTGCACGGGTTCGTGAATGAGGCAAGTGCGCGCGCATCGGTCAATCATCCCGCGATTTCCCTGGTCTACGAGTGCGATCAGGAACTGGGAGTGAATTTTTACACGCTTGAGCTTGTCGATGCGCCGAGTCTTGCGGATCTCGCCCGCCGCCGAGCCGAACTCGATCCTGCCGTTCTGTGGAAAGTCCTCACCTCGGCCTCGAGCGCACTCCTCTATCTGCGCGACAGCGGGATGTCCCACCGTCTCTTTACCGCGCAGAGCATCCTCATTGTGAAGGGCTCGGAACCTCGTATCGCCAATCCCGTACGCGGTCGGGGGCTGCCTCTTTCCCCCGAGGATGAGCGCAAACAGATGGAGTTGCTCGCCGACGCGATCTTGCCCTTTCTGAAGAAGGCGGGCACGGACCCGGCACTCTACGCCATCATAGACCGGATGGGCACCGACCGCATCGACGCGATCAACACGATCGAGGGCTTGCGAAAAGCTCTTCACCCACCCGACCCGAAGGAAGGTCTCTCCCAGGCGGAACTTGCAAAGATCACGGAAAAGGAAACCGACCGCACTGCCCTTATCGCCGGGCTGATCATTGGTGCCCTCATTGTCGGTGCCGCCATCATCGCCTTTCTCGTGATGGGCTCGAAGCCGGAGGTCCGTGATCTGGAAACCTTCATCAAGATCCCGGCCGGAAAATTTCCGTTTCAGAACGGACCCGAGGTCGAGGTTCCCGAATTCTGGATGGGCCGACATGAGGTCACGATTGCGGAGTATGCCGACTTTCTCGAGGATTTGAAGGCTCATCCCGACCTCGCCGCCCGGGTTCGTCATCCCGACCAACCTGCGGAGAAGAAGTCCTACGAGCCGGAGAAATGGTCCGAATACCTCGCTGCGGCGATGAAGGGAGGAACGTTTTCCGGAGTGAAGATCGATCCGAATTTTCCTGTCACTGGAGTGGATTTTTGGGACGCGAATGCCTACGCGACTTGGCGGGGAGGACGCTTGCCCTCGGAACAGGAATGGGAAAAGGCGGCCCGCGGGCGATCAGGATCGGTGTATCCGTGGGGAGACACACTCGAAAACAAGAATTTCAATGGCGGCCTCGATCACGAGGACAAGGAGGGCGTGGCGGCGGGCAGTATCGACGGATCCAAGTACTGGTGCCCCGTCGATGCCATCGCTGCAGACGAGAGCCGCTACGGGGTCATTGGCCTCGCTGGGAACGTGAGCGAATGGACCGCGACCTGGGACGCTCTTCCCAACAAACCGGACAAGCGTGTGCCCTTGAAGCGAGGGGCCTCTTTTGCGACGACTTCGGGCTTTGAACTCATCTCGCGTCGGGCCGCCGAATCCGCTTCAGAACGCAACTATCTCACCGGCTTCCGCATTGCTGCCGACCGAGAGAATCCGGTCCGATTGTCTGCGGACGGCTCCGCCACGCCGCCCGCTCCCGCCCCTGTCTCCCCGGAGAGCGAGGCCGCGCCGAATCCCGCAAAACCGGAAACGCCAGCAGCACCGCCTGCCCAGGCGGAGCCGATGACTCCGGCTATGCCACCCGCGCCGTCGGCACCGACCTCGCCGCCCCCCGTGGCCGCACCCGTTTCCGCTCCGGCAGCCCCACAAAACTGACTCCGTTCGCTCCTCGAAGGGGCGGCTTCTCCGGTGCCCCATGGCCACCTCGTGCCTTTGTCGGGAGGTGAAGAGATTTTTCTCCCGTTTCTCCAGATATTCGTTGCTCTAAATTATCAATAGGTCCATACTTAAACACAAAAATCCTCCGTTTTGGCGTTTTTCATAAAATCCAAAACCACCGCTTTGTTTTCCCGGACCTATGGCTGCCAAGAAATTGATCGATGCGCCCCGAAAAGCCGCCCCGCGGAAACCATCGTCCATGTCCGCGGGAACGCCTCTTCGCGAATTGCGCACCGCCCCAGAAGGACCCTATCGGTTTCACGAAGCGACAGCCATCCTCCTGGGCGGGT
>CALDKL010000717.1 GCA_937898895.1 uncultured Verrucomicrobiae bacterium
AACGGACAGCCGGATGGATGATGTGATTTTCGAGGAATTCAAAGGCACCGGGAACATGGAGATCACCCTGGACCGCGAAATGGCCGAATCCCGGATCTTTCCGGCCATTCACATGCAGAAGAGTGGCACGAGAAAAGACGAACTGCTCTATCATCCGGACGAGTTCCTGCGGATCCAGTCTCTGCGCAAACAACTGGCGCAGCGGCCCGTGGCCGAGGCGATGGTGGTCTTGTTGAAGGCGATCCGGGGCAGTCGTTCCAATGCCGAATTGCTCCTGCGGGGCATCCAGTGAAGTGCGAGGGATGAGTCATTCTCTTTCTGCCTCCCTCACCTCTGCCTCGGAGACCTATGTCGAAGAGATCGGTGCCCTGCGCGAATTCATCGCCGCGGTGGAGAAGCGGGGCAGCTTTTCGGCCTGCTCCATCGATACCGAGGCGGACAGCATGCACTCCTACGAGACCAAGCTTTGTCTCATCCAGTTTGCGGTGCCGGGAGCCCTCGCCGTCATCGATCCTCTCGCCCTCGACCGCGAAGGACTCGGGGAATTCATCCGATTCGTGGATCGCTTCGACACGGTCTGGATGCACGGGGCCGACTACGACATCTCCCTGTTCAACGGAACCTTCGGATGGGTTCCCCGGCGGATTCACGATACCCAGGTGGCGGCCCGGCTACTCGGCGCGGAAAAGTTCGGCCTCGCGAATCTCCTCGAGGAGGAATACGGCGTGAAACTCTCCAAGCAGTCGCAGAAGGCGGATTGGAGTCGGCGTCCCCTCAGCGACAAGATGCTGGAGTATGCCTACAACGACGTGCGTTATCTGATCGACCTCGGGGAGAAATACCTGCGGCGTCTTCGCGAACTTGGTCGCACGGACTGGTTTTACGAGAGCTGTCAGGCGGCGCGGGATTCCGTGCTCGTTCGCAGTGGCAAGCCCGAGGACGATCTTTGGCGGATCAACGGATGGGGACGCCTCTCGCCCAAGGGGCTACATTATTTGAAACATCTCTGGCGATGGCGCGATGAGGAATGCCGTCGTCTCGACCGACCCGCCTTCAAATTTCTGGGCAATCAGGAATTGCTCAACATGGCGAGCCAACTGGAAGCCGGAAAGCACCTCCATCCGCCGCATTACCTGCGACCCGGCCCGGTACGCCGCCTTCACGATGCGGTGATCGAAGCGGAAAGGATCGACCCGGGAGAGTATCCGGTGAAACATCGCCGAAGCGAGGGACCGAGGATCGAAATCGACGAGGCGCGTCTGGAACGCCTCCGACGCTATCGGGACGAGAAGGCGGAAGAACTCGGAATCGAACCCACGGTCATTGCGACGCGCTTTGCGATGGAGCGGATTGCGTCGACCAATCTCCCGGAATCCGAGAAGCGCGACTGCCTGCTCTCCTGGCAGCGGAAGTTGCTCTCACCCGTGCTTTGATGGCACGGGCCAAAGGATGACTTTCCTTTGGCCCGACGGTGTGGGTTCGCCTTTCGAAATCGCGATTGGCCCGGATTCCGAATGGAAACGAGGGAAGGCAGGCTGGGGGCTCACCCCATCATCTTGTCCTTCTCCAGCTTCAACCCCATCTTGCGATATAGGGTCGCGATGCTGACACCCAACATGCTCGCGGTTTTCTCGCGAGAGCCTCCGTTGTATTTGAGCGTCTCGCGGATGAACATTTTCTCCTGCTTTCTCACGTAG
>CALDKL010000718.1 GCA_937898895.1 uncultured Verrucomicrobiae bacterium
AAAAAACAGCGGAGTGATCGTGAAAACGCTTCGGGGTATGAGAAATGCGGGCTAGCGGCATAGGACAGGGGAATCGGCCCCCTCCGAGTTCCCTTCTCTGTCGGGTTGGCCGTCCGCACATCGCCGTCAGTTTCCTCGATCCAGAATCAACGAAGAGCAATCTTGACAAAGGGGCCGAAAAGATGAGACGATCCCTGCTACGATGAAAAGGTTCGCCGGATCTTCGTTACTTCGCTCGATTCGATTCCGGTGCTCCGCCAAATCGGCACGTCGCGTTTTGCGGGGGGGCATGGGCCGAAGAAGGATTCCGTTCCCTGTATTGGTCCTTCTGCCATGTGTGATCGGGAGCCTCTGTGCGTCGAAGGTTTTCGCCCTCAGTTTCTCTGCGGCAAGTACTCTTCAAACCGGAAACGGGGACGTCTCTGTCGCCGTCGGTGATGTCAACGGAGACGGGCGTGTCGACCTGGTGAGCGCTTCAACCGCTTCGTTTCGTGTCTTGATCGGCAATGGGAACGGCACCTTTCAATCCGCAATCACACGAGGCACGTTGGTCAGCTTTATCAACAACAATGCCATTGTGAAATTGGCGGATGTCAATGACGACGCCAAAACGGACGTAGTGATCTTTTCGGGCGGTCTTGCGGGAGTTATTCCCGGTGTCAGCGGCCTGATTGATGTGTTTCTGGGAAATGGCGACGGCACCTTCCAGGCATCCATTGAGACGACGATCTCCGTGGCAGGGTTCCCCATGGATTACGTCGTAGCCGATTTCAATGGTGACGACTACCCCGAAATCGTTGTTTTTAACCAGATCCTCACAGGAAACGGCGATGGCACCTTTCAGCCAGCTGTGCCGTTCTCCGGAGGTGGTGCCCATGTGCTCGTCGCTGACTTCAACGGAGATCACCTCCCTGATCTGGTCGGACTCTACCCAAATGATGGGGTCTCTCTCCTGGCGGAGCTGCGGTATTCCGAAGGCAACGGCGACGGCACGTTCGACAGTGCGGTGGTGCATTCGCTCGCGGGCGGCTGGTTAGAGCGGGACACCTGTGCCGTGACAGGAGATTTCAACAGGGACGGACAGGTGGACGTGGCCTACTCTTACACTGGCTATTCAGCCTCCAACAAGGGATATCGCGTCCTGCTTGGCACAGGAACGGGATCCTTCCAATCCCCCATTGAAACCGCTTTACTGACCTCTTACGGCGTCGTGCAATTCGTCGCAGGCGACTTTGATGGCGACGGCATGACGGATGTGGTCACGGGCAACCAGGGGAACACTACGCCCGTGGCGAACGCTGGATACTTCAAGAACGGCTATCTCGACCTGTCACAGCCGCTTACCGTTTTCAGGAGCGTGGGTGGAGGGAGCCTTAGGTCCAAAGGAACGCTTCCCCTGGCGAAACTTTCCCAAGTGAGAATGCAGGCCCGAGATTTGAACGGCGACGGCAAGACCGACGTTGTCCTCGTGGGAACCACATCGGGGACCACCAGCGTTTACACCCTGATTAACTCCACCAAACCGAACCCTACCGTGTCCATCACTGGTGGGAGGACATTTTCCACGACTGGCCGAAAGGTTATGCTCAAGGGAAGGGCAACCGACACCAAAGGAGAACTCGACCGCGTCGAAGTCAAGGCGGGCCGTGCTGCCTACACTCGAGTCAAGGGCATCAAAAGCTGGACCTACACTGCTCGGCCTCGCCCCGGAAGGAATCTCTACCAATTCCGCGCCGTGGATGTCTCAGGAGTTTTTTCTGGTATCGTTAGAGTCACCGTCTTCCGACGTTGATTGGGGGTAATGGATCATCCCTCTCGGGAATAGAGTTCAGCGGACAGGAGTCGATTTTTCGGGAAAATCGTTGGCCTGAAGTGGCCCCTGAAAGCGGAGCCAGGGGCGAGATGAAGAGTTGAGGCTGTCGGTGACGAAAACCACAATATCGACATCATGAAACGAAAGGAGAAGACACCTGACGGCCGAATGGGAGCGAAGCGAGTCAATTCAAAGCTCGGGTAGCCATTGGACTCGGGGTCAGGCACCAAAACCCAACTTCTGCAACCAAACCTCGCCCCAATTCAACCGCTCTTGCCTCGACATGCCCGCATTGAATACGGCCTTGCCGAAGCGGTAGTACGCTTCGGCCTGGGAGGGGGCAGCAAATCGGATTTCGAGGTCGTACCTCGCGTGGATGTCCGGTGGGTTGCGAAAGATTGGACTCACTGCCATCGCACTTCGTCGAAACAATCCTGGATCGCGGATCGGATCGGCATGCGGAGCACAGGCAATGCCTTTCGGTGAAGGTTAGGAAATTCGATCAACAATCCAGCAACGTGCACTCACGCGAGATTCGGATGTGGGTGAACCCGCTCTCATGAAAATCGTCTATTTTGAACTTGTTGCCGGAACCCGGATACACGCATTTCCAATCCCCGTTCGCGGCGAGACGCAGCAGGGTCCGTCCCCGCGAAGGGGTGCGCCACAGCAAGTCGCACCCGAAGCGGCACGAGAATAGCGACCTGGTGGCGATCCTGGACTGGAATACGTGCGCGGTGCTCTCGTGGCGAGTTTTGACAACGATGAAAACCGGATTCTGGGTCGAGGCCTGGCGGGAGGCCTTGAGAGTGGCAGGACGCGCCCCCGGCATCAGGAATGGATGTCCCCTCCGGTCGAACCCCTGGGGGCAGCTTGCTTGCGCTCCTTTCTTTGTCGCTCCGCTCCATTCCGACCAGGGAAATCAGTTCACCAGCGACGAGTGGATCGAGGCCGTCGAGCCCAGTGGAGCCCGAGTCAGCATGGACGAGAAAGGCGGAATACTAACACAACAACGATTCCGTGCGCAGGGGACGGAGACCAGGGCGGCCTAA
>CALDKL010000719.1 GCA_937898895.1 uncultured Verrucomicrobiae bacterium
AAATAAGCCACGCGATTTGCAAGGTAAAACTTTTTTCCGGGTTGTTGAAGAGCTTTCCGGTCGTGCCGCAGCGCTCGGAGACGCGGGAGGTGTAGGTGATATTGGCGACTTCGAGGCGGGCGGTCAGCTCGCTCATTTGTCGGTCGTTGTGAACGGTGAAGCAGTAGCGATACCGTCCCGGGCTGTCGTCACCGGCGTCGTCGAGATGGACTCCATCGGGGATTTCAGTGGGAAGGTAGTTGCAATAGATCTTGCACACATACACGAATTCCTTGCGGAGCCAGCGGTCGAGGGCGGTCTGTTGCATTTCCGGGGTGGGGGGGTGGTTCGATCAGAGTCCTTGTCCGTTCATCATCTTCGGTCCCATGAGGAAGATCGGGAGGAAGGCTCCGATGAACACCATGGTGATGAGGACGGCAGCGGCGATGAGGACAACGATGTTCACGATCTGGGCGAAGTCGGAGACGATCTGCTCGACATCTTCCTCATACATGTTGGTGAGGAGTTTGAGCTGTTGGCCGAGCGAGGAGGAGCGCTCTCCGATGGAGATGAGGTGCGAGACCTGCGGGTCGCAGGAGGTGAATTTTCGAACGGCCTCAGAGAAGGGCAGGCCGGTTTCGAGATACCGTTTGCCCGCATTGAGCAGCTCCTCATGCATAGGCGTTCCCTTGAGCGACTCCGCCGAGATCTCGACGGCCTTGGAGAGATTGATTCCGTTGGAATGCAGCATCTCCATGGTTCCGAGGAAGAGGAGTTGGCGCATTCCCATGACGAGCTTGCGGAGGAGCCGCCAGCGGGCCATGAGAAAGAAGGTGACGGCGTTGCGGACCTTCGGGACCATGAGGAAGGTCGCGACCGCGCCGATGATGCCGCCGACGACAAAGACCCAGATCTTCTTGGTGATGTGGCTCATCTTGAAAAGAATCCCCGAGAGGGTGTCGGGCTCCTGACCGACGTCGCGGATGATCTTCTCGATCTCGGGAATGATCTTCAGCTGGGCTCCGATGAACAGCATGATGAGGGCGAAGATGATGATGCAGGGGAGCATCGTCGCCTTGCGCATCTTGGATCGGAATTCGGCCTCCTTCTTGAGTCGGCCTGCGATTGACTCGAAGGCCTGGTCGAGCTGGCCTGCATCGGTGCCGGCGCGGATGAGCGAGATGAACTTGTCGTCGAATTTACCCGATTTCGCAAAGGCGGCATAGGCGGGTTGTCCCGTCTCGATGTGATCTCGCACGGTCTTGAGGGTGGCCCGGACGAAGGGTGAGGGGTGGCCGTTTCCGTAGTATTTGAGTGCGTCGGCCGTGTTGATGTTCGCCCGCAACATCGACGACATGCCGCGACAGAGTTTGATGAGTTCTTTGGGCGGGTATTTCGAGTTTTTTTCCGACTTCGAAAAGAGCGGCTTTTTCCCGGAGGGCCCGTGATGGCCCGACATGGCGGCGCTTTTCTCCTTGATTCGCGCAGCCAGGGCGGCCTGGGCAGCGGAAACGGGGGCGGCATCGGAATCTTTCATAAAAACGGCGGTGGAAAGGGGGAGGTTCAGTCCGTGACGGACATGTCAATGGCCTTGCGAAGGGCGTCGAGATCGGTGCGGCCCTCGCGGACGAGTTTCAGTCCGCTGGCGCGGAGAGAGGGGAGGATGCCCTGCTCGCGCACGGCGAGTTCGAGTTCATAGGGGCTGAGGGTTCCCTTCGAGAGTGCGTCCGACCATTCCGGGGTGATGGGGATGATCTCGAGGATCGCGGCTCGTCCCAGGTAACCGCGACCGCCACATTCGATACAACCTTCGACGCTGCGATGGAAGATCGGTGTCTCGCGCCATTCCTCGCCGAGGTTGAATTTGCGGATCTCGCGTTCGGTGAGGCCCGGTTTGCGGACTTTGCAATAGGGACAGAGCACCTTGATGAGGCGCTGGGCACACGCGGCCTTGAGCGTCTGGGCAATCTTCCATCGCTCGATACCGATCTGTTCGAATCGCTCGATGATCTGCGAGGCGCGAGGAGTGTGGATGGTGGTGAGAACCTTGTGACCGGTGATGGCTGCCTCGATGGCCAACTCGGCCGAATCGTGATCGCGCACCTCACCCATGAGGATGATGTCCGGGTCCGAGCGCATGAAGGAAGCGATCATGGCCTTGAATTCGGAGGGCCGGATGTCGCAGTGGATGACGCCGGGGATTTCGTCTTCGACGGGGTTCTCGAGGGTGAGGATATTGTCCTCGGGTCGATTCAGCTCGCGCAGCATCGCGTTGAGCGTGGTCGACTTGCCGGATCCGGTGGGCCCTGACATGACGATAATCCCCGAGGGGATCGCCATGACCCGCTCGAGTTCGAAGAGGGTCGCGGCGTCGAAGGCAAGCGAGCCGACCCCGAGCTTGGCCTCGAAGTGGCTCTTGTCGAGGATACGCATCGTCACGTGATATCCTCGGTAGGTGCGGTGCCGCTCGAATCGCATATCGATGGAGCGGCGCAGATAACTCACCGTGAAACGACCGGAGATGCCGGGTCGTTTGGCACGCTCCTCGGGGGCGAGGCCCATGAGATTGAGGAGGAAGGCGTCGACGCGGTCTTTCAGTTTCCAGGGGATCTCGTGCTTCTCCCCCATATCACCGTCGATGCGGTAGCTGTAGTGGACGCGGTCCTTCTCGCACTTCACATGGATGTCGGAGGCGCGGTTCTTGATGCCGTCGGAGACCATCTTGGCGACGAGCTGAGCGAGAGGTTCGTCGTGTTTCTCGGAGACGTTGAAGTCGTTGATCTCCTCGGATCCCTCATCGACCTCGATGGCGTCGATCTCCGACTGGGAAGGACCCGTGGTGCGCGAGACGGTCTCGATGACCTGGGTGATCTCGGCGGCCGGGGCGAGGATCTTGGTGACATCCAGGTCGGGATACTGCTGGGCAATGCTGTCCTCGGCGGTGGGATCCCACGGATTGGCGACGGCAATGTAGATTTGCTCTGCGTCCCTGCAGAGGGGCACAAACATGCCTCGGTTGAGCAGGTTCGGGTCGCTTTGTTCGAGCA
This sequence comes from uncultured Verrucomicrobiae bacterium, assembly GCA_937898895.1. Classification (GTDB taxonomy): domain Bacteria; phylum Verrucomicrobiota; class Verrucomicrobiia; order Verrucomicrobiales; family DEV007; genus Arctic95D-9. The sequence goes on from CALDKL010000719.1 coordinate 3,027, forward strand.
GGCTGCGGTCGACGAAATCCTTGACTTTGAGAAAGACGGGGATGCCCGTGATCGTCCCGACCGCTGCGAGGATACGATTGGTCGTGCAGGTGCGCGGAATATCGTCGCGGGAACGCTCCGCGAGTGCGGGATCAAACACGATCAACTGGTCCACCACAGCGTCGGTGATGGTTTCGTTGAGGGGGATGCCTATGTTGAGATTCATGCACCGAAGTGTCTGCCGAGCAGGTATTTCCAGGCGTTGAGGTCCGTGGTGGTGACGAAGCAGAAGGGCTTCCGGCCCACTTCCTGCTGGATCTCGTTCGAGATGAGCCGCGCGGCTGCGGTTGCAGTGAACGGATTGATCGAGGTGACGGTGAAGAAATCCTTTTCGTTTACCTGGATGATGGGCGAGGCAAGGAGACGGCAGATTTCCGAGATGGCCGGGAAGGAATTGTAGAACTCGATGGGGGTATCGGTCTGCTGGGCAAAGGCGAGATGATTGATTTTGGTCTTTGAATAGGAGATCAGCGACTTGGTGAGCCGCAGGATCATGTCACGCGCGTCGATTTCGGGGCGTTTCCAGCCTTCGAAGTAGAGGAATTGGAGGGCGTCGGCGAAAGGCTTGCCCTTTTCAACGGAGTTGAGGTGTTTCAGGTAGAGTTGCGTGATGCGACTGGTATCCTCGGGACTGAGCTTGCCGATCTTGTTCAGCGCCTGAAAGG
>CALDKL010000720.1 GCA_937898895.1 uncultured Verrucomicrobiae bacterium
ACAAACACACCGGCGATTTGATCTGGTCCTCGACGCCCGGTGTCGGTGCGCCCTTTCTCAAGGACTCGTCCTTCAGCACTCCCTTCCTCGAAACCCGCCAGGGAAAACGGGTTTTCTACGCCGGCAACGGTTGTGGAAACGTCGTCTGCGTCAACGCGATGGATGGCACTCCCTTGTGGCGTTTCCAGGCGGCGATCGGTGGCATCAACATTTCACCGGTGATCCAGGATGATCTGGTCTATGCGATCCACGGCACGGAGAACCTCGATTCGACGGAAACCGGCCGAGCGTTTGCGGTCCGGATCCCCGAAGACCTCAACAACACCGGTGGCAAGGTCGACCCCGAGCAGGGAGGGGCACCGCGACTGGAGCCGACGAGTGAGGCTTGGCGTCTTCCGTTCGAGATGTTCACCAGCTCTCCCGTTCTCCACGATGGGAAACTCTATCAGGTGTTGAAAATCGGTGTCCTTGTCTGCATCGAAATGAAGAGCGGCAAGGTGCTCTGGGAGGAGAAACTCGTGAATTCCCAACTGCATGCCTCGCCTCTTTATGCCGACGGGCGGCTGTACATCCCAACCTATCCAGGTGACTTTTTTGTTCTCAATGTCACCGGAGCCAAACCGGTGATCGAACACAAGATCACCCTCGAGGGCAACGCAATTGGCTCCCCCGCGCTCTGCAACGGAAGGGTCTACGTTCATACTACCAAAAAGCTCTATGCCTTCGAAATCAAGAACAGCGGAATTCGCTACGGGGAGCCCCCGGCGGACCCCCAGCCCGAGCCAGGTGAACCCGCCAAGCTCATCCCGGTGCCGTCGGACGTTCTTCTCACCGGAGGGGAGTCTGCCGAAATCCGTCTGTTTGTGGCCGATGCCAACGGCAACATCATCCGGCCACTCGGCAAGGAAGAGGCGACGACCTGGGAGACCTTTATCCCCCCGACCGCGAAGGTGAAATCGACGATGGACGCGACCTTCACCGGCAACACGCTCTCGGCCGCTGCCGATGCGAAGGATTCCGCAGGAGCCTGGAAGGTGACTGCCGCCGGTTTCTCCGGCATTCTTCGGGGGCGGGTGGCTCCGAAGATCCCTTTCTCAGTCGACTTTGAAAATGCAAAGATCGGGGAAGAGGGCTACGGCTTTCCGCCGCTCTCCTGGATCGGTGCTCGTCTCAAGTTCGACATTCGGGAAAAGGATGGAAACAAAGTGCTGACCAAAACCCTCGACCGGATTCTCTTCCAGCGTTCGCTCACCTTTATCGGATCACCTGAATCATCGAATTACACCGTCCAGGCGGACGTGATGACGGACGGAAACCGACGCACCAAGTCCACCGTCGGACTCATCAATCAGCGCTACATCATCTCTCTCATGGGCAATGCCGGCAAGATCGAGGTCAGTTCGAATCAGGAGCGGATTGCGGCAACGGCCCCTTTCCCAATCACGGCAAACCAATGGTACACGCTGAAATGTCGCGTCGACGTCGCCAAAGATGGCAGCGGCGTCGTGCGCGGCAAAGCCTGGGTGAAGGGGCAACCCGAGCCGGAAGCCTGGACCATTGAATTCCATCACAAGGAGGCTCACCAAAAGGGTTGTCCGGGCATCTTCGGATTCTCCCCGCAGAGCATGAAGAGCGTCTATGTCGATAACTTTTCCGTGACTCCGAACGAGAACTGAGCCCCCCCCAGAATCTTTCCCAACTCCACGCATTACAAGATGTTCATGAACAAAACACTGCTCTCGCTCTCCGCTGTCTGGCTGGGTCTCTCCTGTCTGGCCACCGCCTCTGCGGAAGAAGGCAAATCGACGGCGTCCGCTGCCTCTGCCCCTTCGTCCAAAGGAGAGGATGGCGGCGGTGATTGGCCGACCTGGGGACGCGACGGAACACGAAACATGGTCTCTCCGGCCAAGGGCATCTCCCTCGACTTCCTGCCTGGAGAGGTGGGTGAAGGAGGAAAGGTGGATGGAGCCAAGGGACTCAAATGGGTCCAGGAATTGGGATCCCAATCCTACGGCACCACCACGGTCAAAGATGGTCGGGTCTTTGTCGGCACAAACAATGAGACCTCGCGGGATCCCAATATCAAGGGTGACCACAGCATTGTCATGTGTTTCGACGAAAAGACCGGCGAATTTCTCTGGCAGCTCGCCGTGCCCAAGCTCGATGCCGGTAAGATCAACGACTGGGAATATCTCGGGATCTGCTCCTCCGTGGTCGTCGACGGGAAGTATGGCTACGTGGTCACGAACCGCTGCGAACTCCTCTGTCTCGATGTCTATGGGATGAGCGACGGCAACGATGGCCCCTTTACCGAGGAGGGAAAATACCTCGTCGGTGGTCTCGAGAAAGTGGGTTCGGTCGAAGCCCTGCCTCTCGCTGAAAAGTCAGCCGACATCGTCTGGGGATACGACATGCGCACGGAACTGGGGGTCTTCCCCCACAACGTTACCTCGAGCACCATCACCCTGACAGACAAACACGTATGGATCACCACTTCGAACGGGGTCGACTGGTCGCACATCAATATTCCGAATCCCAACGCGCCCGCCTTTGTCGCTCTCGACCGCGAGACCGGGGCGCTGGTGGGCGAGGAGAGCGAGGGAGTCAGCGCGAAGACGATGCACTGCAATTGGTCATCGCCCTCCCATGGAAAGGTCAATGGAAAGGAAATCGTCGTGTTCGGGGGCGGGGATGGCATCGCCTACGGGTTCGATGCAAATGAGTTCGGCGTGAAGAAGGATGGCGAAGAAGAATTCGACGTCCTGAAAGCGCTTTGGAAGGTGGATTGCTGTCCCAAGGAATATCGCTTCGATGCCAAGGGCGAACCCATCAAGTATGCGACGTATCCCGGTCCCTCCGAAATCATTTCCTCACCGGTGATCTACAACGACAAGGTCTACGCGGTGATCGGCCAGGACCCCGAGCACGGAGAAGGCGTCGGTGCCGTGACCTGCATCGATCCCTCGAAAGGGAATGGACAGGACGCGATCGTATGGCAGTTCAAGGAGATCAGTCGTTCCATCTCCACTCCCTCGATTCACGACGGATTGCTCTATGTTGGCGACTATTCGGGGCGCATCTTCTGTCTCGATGCCGAGACCGGCGAAAAATACTGGATGCACGACACGCTGTCCCATATCTGGAGTTCCACCCTCTACGTCGATGGCAAGATCCTCATCGGCAACGAAGATGGCGAGCTGGTCATCCTGAAAGCCGGAAAGGTCTACGAAGAGCCCACCACGATCGAGTTCCCGTCGCCGATCTACGGGGCCTGCGTCGTTGCCAACGGCACCCTCTACATCATGACCCAGACCCACCTGTATGCCTTCGGGCAGCCGTGAGGGAGAGGCCTTCCGACCTCCGATGGTCGTTGCTTCGGTGAATCAACCCTCTTCCTTTCCGAAGGCGACCCTCTACCTTTCCATTGCGATTCAACACAACCCTGCGATCCTCCCATTTTCTCTCCCTGAATGACCTCTGACGAAGCCAAAGCGCAACTCGACGAACGTGTCCGTGAAATGATGGCATGGCACTTCAGCGAAGAAACCGGCTGCCCCTTCTGGCTCGACTGGAAGAAGAGCGTCGGCTGGGATCCCCGAGAAGAGGTGAAAAGCTACGACGACATCGTAAAGTTCCCGCACTTCCAGGACGAGTGGCTGCGCGACGA
>CALDKL010000721.1 GCA_937898895.1 uncultured Verrucomicrobiae bacterium
CTCGATCAGCTCGGGATGGTTCTCGACCGCGTGCGAAAACGAGCAGAAGATGACACCAACGGCGGCGAGCTGTTCGCGAATGAACAGGTCGTAGGGCTTGTCCGCTTGAAACGACCGAATCACGTAATCGCGATACATCCAGGTCTCGGGACGGTAATCGTCGGCACGATACCCGTCGCTCTCGGCGTACCGCACCACGTCGAGCCAGTGCTGTCCCCACCGTTCGCCGTAGCGGGGACTGGCGAGGAGTTTGTCGACGAAATCCGAAGTGGCTTTGTCAGGGTCTGCGACGAACGCTTTTTCGAAGGCGACGACTTCCTCGGGAGCCGGGGGCAGGCCGTGCAGGTCGAAGGAAAGGCGGCGCACCAGCTCGCCCGCAGTGGCGGCCTCAGCGGGCTTCAGGTGTTTCTCTGCGAGCTTGGCGGCGATGAAGGCATCGATGGGATTTTTTGCCCAGCCCTCTCCCGCTTTCGGAGGGGCGGGATCGACGACGGGCCGGATCGCCCACCAGTTTTTGTCCTCCTCGGTGAATCCGTTCTTGTCGGATTCACTCTCCTTCGCGACCTCCTCCGGCCATGGTGCCCCCAGGGCGACCCACTTTTCGAGCGCTGCGATCTGGGATTCATTCAGGGCCTTCTTGGGGGGCATCGCAAAATCGGGATCGCTGCGCCGCACCGCGTGGACGAGCGGAGACAGGTCCGGATTGTTGTCGACGACGGACGGTCCATTGTCACCGCCCTCGAGGATGAACTGACGATGATCGAGCCTGAGGCCGCCTTTCGATTTCTTTGGACCGTGACATTCGTAGCACTCTTTTGCGAGGAGAGGGCGAATCTCCATCTCAAAGAAACGAAGGCTCTCGGAATCGTCTGCGCCGAACCCAGGGACGGCAACAACGGCCGCGGCGGAGACGACCCCGCTGAAGAGGGTCAGACCGAGGATCCGAGAGGGTATTGTCAGGGAGGGCATCATGGAATGTCGGAGATTTTCAGCCAGAGAGTGGGAGGCGGGGCGTAGGGATGTTCCTTCGAGGCAAAGGCGTGGACGATCCCCTGCCTGTCGCTCTCACCCGTCTCGCGCACAATCATCAGGGGAACGATCTCACCGGGAGGGTCGCGGAGAAAGTCCACAAATGCGTACGAGGGAACCAGAGGAGGATTCCAGCAGGTCAACGCTCATAAGGTCCGGGAAATGATCGTTTTAGACAAGAAATTTCGATCCTTTCCCATACGAGAGGCGCGGGCACCGCCGAGAGGGGGCAGCAACCGACCTGCCACACGAACGGTGGAAAGAGCCCCGCAATCTCAAAATGCAATCCCCCCAAGGCGGGTTGACATCGCAAATGGGAAATGGGAAAACCCATTTTTTGCAGGAATTTGACGAACACTCCCTTAGCATTGCCGACAAGTCCGAATCGCCTGCAACGATTCAGGCGACATCCATCCCAACGAATCATGATCATCGAAATCTGTGTGGACAATCTCGCTTCCGTCGAGGTGTGCGCCGAAGCGGGCGCGGATCGTGTGGAGCTTTGTGCCGGTCTCGCAGAAGGAGGCACGACTCCGTCTCTCGGGCTTCAGAAAGCGGCGCGACGGATTTTTCCGGGCCGGATCATGACGATGATCCGGCCTCGGGGCGGCGATTTTTGCTACAGCCGCGGCGAACAGGAAATCATGCTCGACGATATCCAGGCCGCCCGCGACGCCGGGGCCGACGGAGTGGTCTTCGGTTGCCTGAATGTGGACGGCACCATCGACCAATCACTCACGGCGACTCTTTGCGAGGCGACCGCGGGTTTGGACGTGACCTTTCATCGGGCTTTTGATGTCAGTTGCGATCTGGCGCGGTCGCTGGAAACACTGATCGACCTCGGCATCCCGCGAGTCCTCACCAGCGGCGGTCGTCCGGAGATGGATGACCTGGCCCTGGAGAGGATCGCGGAACTGGTGCGCCAGGCGAGAGGCCGAATCACCATCCTGCCCGGCGGTGGGATCAGGGCGGAAAGGGTGCCGGAAATCGCGGAACGCACAGGAGCGTCGGAATGCCACTTTCCCGCCCGCGAATCACGGTCCAGCCCGATGGTGTTTCGCCGACCCGACATTCCCATGGGCTCGCTCCACCTGCCCGGCGAATACGAGAAAATGGTCGCGAGCGCTGCGGAGATCCTCCTGGCAAAAGGATCACGGTCAGGGTCCTGACCAAAACCCGCTTGCCCCCCCGCCCGCCGGGATCGTTTGCGCAGAACATCCTCCCCATCCCCCCTTTGACTGCCGACTTGGTTGCAAAATCCGTTTCAAATGAAATGGTTGAAAAGCCGGGCGGCCCTCCTCATGAATTCCCGATCTCGCTCCCTGATTCCGGTATCGGCACTTTTTCTTCTGATGTCAGGGTTGTGCGCAGCGGACCGACCGAACGTGGTCTGGATCGTTTCGGAGGACAATTCAAAGCATTACCTGAAGCTGTTTGACCCGGACGGAACGGAGACCCCGCACATCGCCGCGCTCGCCTCACGGGGCCTGACCTTCACGAGGGCATTCTCCAACGCGCCGGTTTGTTCCGTGGCGCGGACGACCCTGGCAACGGGCTGCTTCGCGCCTCGCCTCGGCACCCAGAACCATCGCCGCCTCGAGCCCTCCCACCTCCCGACAGGTCTGCGCCTCTTCAGCGGATTGCTGCGCGAGGCGGGTTACTACACGACAAACAATGCGAAGGAGGACTACAACACGGCCAGGGATGCGGAAGCCTGGGATGAGTCGTCGAAGACGGCATCCTGGCGAAACCGCCCCGATCCGACACAGCCCTTTTTCCACATGGAGAGCCATGCGGAAACGCACGAGAGCAGCCTGCACTTCGAGGCCGCAGCCGTGGCCACGGAACCAACCGGGCACGATCCGGCAAAGGTGGTGCTGCCGCCTTATTTCCCTGACACGCCACTCTTCCGCTATACGAAAGCACGATACCTCGACCGCATCCGCCGCATCGACGAGATCGTGGGCGAGACAGTGGCGAAGCTGGAGGACGACGGCCTCCTCGAGGACACGTTCGTTTTCTATTTCGGCGATCACGGCGGAGTGCTGCCGCGCAGCAAAGGGTATCTGTTCGAGACCGGCCTGCATGTGCCTCTGGTGGTGAGAATCCCGGAGAAGTGGAAACACCTCGCCCCGCTCGCACCCGGAGCGACCGTGAGCGGGTTCGTGAGCTTCATCGACTTCGCGCCGACGGTGCTAAATCTCGCCGGAGTCGCAGTGCCCGAGCAGATGGATGGCACGCCCTTCCTCGGAGAGGGAGTTTCGCAGGAGTCGCTGGCGGCACGCCGCACGACCCTCGGCTCGGCGGACCGTTTCGACGAGAAGATCGACCTGGTGCGCTCGTTGCGGACAGACGATTGGAAGTATGTCAGGAATTACCAGCCCTACCAACCCGATGGCCTGCAGAACAACTATCGCTACCAGATGGTCGCCTATCGGGAATGGCGGGATCTGTACGACGCAGGTCGCCTCGGTTCGGACCAGCGGGCTTTTTTCGAACCAAAGACGCCGGAAGCACTCTACGACCTGGCCTCGGATCCGCATGAGACCCGGAATCTCGCAGCCGACCCGGTTCATCGCGACCGCCTCCTCGCAATGCGTTCGGATCTGCAGCTGAAACTCAAAGCAATGCCGGACCTGGGCTTCTACCCCGAGAGTATCCTGATTGCCGAAGGTCTGGCCGACCCTCTCGCCTTCGGTCGGAGCCACGCCGCAGAAATCGCAGACATGATCGACACGGCGGACCTGGTCCTGGCCCCGTTTCCGGAGAGCGAGGCGGAACTGCGCGGGGCCTTTGTCTCGCCCAATCCTCGGATCCGATTCTGGGCGGCGACGGTCGCCTCGGCTTACGGGCGGGAAGCGTCGGACCTGGTGGATTTGGCTCGGACGCTCCTCGGGGATGCGAACCCCTGCGTGCGGGTGCGGGCGGCGGAATTTCTCGGACTGGCCGGAGCTTCCGATCCGCGCGAAGCACTCGTCGCCGTGGTGAATGGCAGCCACTCCACGGCGGAGCAACTGCTCGCCCTGCAGTCGGCCGCTCTTTTCCACGCGCATGGACCGATCGCCTTTCCCTTCGACGCGACGGCCTTCAAAAGCCTGCCACCCCAGGGAGAAGCTGCCCGGCGCATCGCCTGGTTCTCCGGAAAATGGATCGGTTCTCCAAAGACGACTCCGAAGGGAGACAAGAAGACAAAACCCTAACAAAGACGCTACCCGACTAACAAAATCTCAACCGAGCGAAGGCGGGGCGACTTCGACGACGCGGAAGGGTGCGAGGGCGACAACGCTGCATGCGGCATCCGGAAGGGACAAGGAAGCGAGGTAGGCGGGTGGGAAAACCGGCTCCAGGCACCGTACCGGGAATCCGTCTTCGAAGGACACCTCGATGCGGAGCGGCTCGAGCGAAAACCCCTCGCCGGTGGCCTTCATCCGGGCTTCCTTCGCGGTCCAGATTCGGAAGAAGGCACAGTGCCTCTCGCTCTCGGGAAAGGAATGCAGCCACTGGATCTCCGCTTCGCGGAAACAACGACGGGCGAGCCCATCGACTTGGACGGAGCGCTCATAGCGCTCGATGTCCAACCCCAGATCCGGCACGGCACCGAGCGCGAAGGCGGCCGTGCCTTCCGAGTGAGAAAGATTGAAGGACACGGAATTGTCTTCAAGAAAGGGTTTTCCTTTGTTCCCCAACAAGAGATCGAGATCGCCGGGCGAGGTGCCAATGCGTCGCGCGAGGAGGGTGCGCATCATGGCACGCCCGCGGATGTAGCGTTCCCGATGCAGGTCAAAACGAAAACTGGACGCTCGTTTGTTTTCCTCCTCGCTGAGCCAGGTTTTCGCAAGGTGGAGGGGCACGATGCCCTCGTCATCGAGGGAAAAGATCGTGACCTCGACGACGGCGAGGTCGTTGGCGGGGGGAAGTGGCATGGATTCGCCCAGCTTACTCCGTTTCAGCTCGATTGGAAATGTCGGTCCCCCCTTCGAAACGGCACTCTACTTCGACTGGGATACCGAAGTCTTCGCCACATCGAGGAACGTCGTGAGGGAACTGCGCAGGGTGTAGGAAAGCGTCTGATTTGCCCGCCGCCTGGCGGAACGGGCCCGCACATCGATCTCGACGAGGGATTGGTTGCCCGGAGCGAATCCGGTAATGGCATGACCTGCGGCGAGTTGGGCCGTGATGTTTTGTTTTCCACCGGTGAGTCGGAAGACGGCGAGACGGATCGTTCGATTTGCCGGAGTCGCGGAGAGATTGAGATCGTCGGCGATGTCGCCATCATTTTCGATGGAAAGAAAGGCTTTGCTCGTCTTCATCCCCTTCAGCTTCATGGACAGAGTCTGGCCGATGCCTGCCACACTGTAGGCTCCGTCGATGCGGTGGGTATTGGGATTGCTCGTGCGCCCGATGCGGAGGTCGGGCTGCAGGGTCGCCTCGTAGGCTCCGAGGTCGGCGACGCCATTGAAGGGGCGCGCCACGCCTCGCTGATCATCCGTGAGCGGGGTGTCGAGAGCACCGCCTGCGTCGATCAGCGGACTGCCGAGCAATGGAGGCAATGTCAGGGTTGGTCCACCGTTGTCCGAAAGCACGCCCAGATCCGGATTGCCCGAGGTGAAATTTTCGCCAACTGCGGTGAAGGCACCGATGTTGGGGATGGAGCTGGCTTCATTCGCTACGACTACGGAATTCGCGAGGGAGATCCCCGGCGCACTGTCGATCCCTCCGGGAAATTCCCAGATTCCACCCCCACTGCCGATGGTGCCATCGCTCCCGTGAATCCCTCCACTCGTCGCGACGCCTCCCTGGCCTGCCGTTCCGTCCTCGTTCGAAACGACGGTGACATGAACAAGCGAAGCGGTGTAGTCGCTCCCATCTCGCGAGAAGGCGATCCCCCCTCCGTTGCCCGCATCTCCACCCGCACCACCGTTCCCGCCATTGTGCCCATCGCCGCCGTTGCCCCCGTTGCCCGCGAAATTGCGGTGCACCGTCGTGTTCGCCAAACGCCAGACCGCATCATTGTTTCCCGTCACGTAGAGTCCGCCGCCGCTCCCGCCATCACCACCGACGGTACCCGCCATCGAACTGGCGAGAGGCGAATCGGCACCGCTCGCCCCATTGCCTGCGGAATTCGTGTTGAAGAGCGTGCCGGAAACGTGCGCCTCCACGGACGAAGCGAATCGATCAACGCACAAGCCCCCGCCATGACCACCACGGCCCCCGTTTCCGCGCGTGTCGGTTGTATTCCCGAGAGCATCGCCACCGATGCCCCCGTTCGAAGCCGCGTTGTTGCGGAAGGAACAGTCCCGGATCCGAATTGCGGCATTGCGGCAAAACACTCCGCCTCCATCTCCCCCCTCTCCTCCGTCCCCACCGGTCCCGGAGTTGTCGTTGCCTCCCCCGATCCCTCCTCCTCCGGAACGATTCGATTCAAACTGACAGCGAAGCAGGTCCACCGAACCATCTTCGACAAAAATCGCTCCGCCCACTCCTCCCGCTCCGCCCGTGGCGGGAGACCCGCTGGCTCCACTGGTGAGCGAACCTGCCCCACCACCGTTCCCGGCGTTGTTCTGACGGAACAGACAGTCCTGCGCCGTGAGCATGGCTCCCACTCCGACACTGGAAATGGCACCTCCGGATCCTCCCTTGCCTCCTTTTCCCGATGGGGCCACAGGCACGCCCGTTTTGCCCCCCCCTTCTCCGCCGGAACCCGCAAAGTTCTGCGAAAGGGTACAGCGACGGAGGATCAGAACCCCTTCATTCCGGATCGCCCCCCCTTGTCCTCCTTCACCGCCATCGGTAGGCGAATCACCACTCATCCCATCGTCGCCGGGGGGTGCAAATCCATCGGTCAGCATCAGGTCGACGAGTTCGAGTGTCGCTCCGGCGGAAACCTCGAAGAGTCGGCTGGCACCCAAAGAGGTAATCTCGAGAGCGTCTCCGAGACTCTCCGCAGAAATGGTGATCCGCCCCACCGAGTTGACCAAAAGCGGCCCGCTTTCCAGAGTAAATACGCTCCCGGCGGAGATGCCGACAAAGGTGATCGTGTCATCCCCGGCAGAGGAATTGGCCGTAACGACGGCAGCGCGAAGAGATCCCGTGACATTGTCGTCCGTGGTGTTCACTACGATCTCGGCTCCGCTCGTCACCAGACAGGGAACAAGCAGGAAGATCAACAAAAACCAACCGGAGCAAGATCTCATAGCGGGGAGAGACGGAGTACTACCGTCGAATTCATCCGAAAGCAACGCGAAGCAGATGCATCGATTCTTGCCGCATCGAGTCTCGTTGTGACACCTCCGAAAAGGGGTCAAAGAGGAGCCAGTTTCCAAAGCTCCCAAGCGATTTTTCCCAAACCGGCCCCCAGCACCGTGAGACTGGCAAGGGAGAGAAGGCGCACCCCTGGTTTCACCGTGACCGGAGCGAGGCGGATCCAGGGCCAGGCAAGCAACCCGAGCAGCACCCCGCCAACCAGTCCGCCAGCGTGGGCGGCATTGTCGATAAAACCTGCTCCGAGCGCTCCGAAGATCGCCACGACGAGCGTGGATTGGATGAGGTTGGCCTGCAAGAATCCCGGAAGAACGGTTCGAAACTTGAAGGTGAGAACGAGCAGGAATCCGAGACATCCCAGAATCCCCCCCGAGGCCCCCACACTCGCGACGGCAGGCCCCAGATACAGACTTGCGAGTGATCCCGCCACCACCGTGACGAGAAAAACAAAACTCAAGAGCGGCGGACTGACGAGAGCGACGATGACTCGACCGAGACTGTAGAGCGCCATGCCGTTGAAGAGAATGTGCAAGAGGCTCCCGTGCATGAGGCCGGTCGTCACCGTGCGCCACCATTCCCCCCCAGAGAAGACCTCGCTCTTCAGAAGCGCCGCCGCCTCGATCGAAGGCTCGATCCCCACCCACATCTGCCCGGCAAAGATCGCAACGAGGCAAAAGAGACCGACCCGAAGCAGCGGGGACCGCTTTTGCAGAATCCAGCGTCGGAACAGCTCAAAATTGACAAGACGACGATTCAACTCGTCCACCGAATATCGATCCACCCGACGCATCCACGCAAGACCCGATTCCACCAGGGGAGAAAGTCCGTAGACCGTAGCGAAGAGCAAGGCCAACATCCGCAATTCGGAAAAGGCAAACCCCACCGCGATGATCCCGGTGGTGAGGAGCAGCGACCGGACAAATCGTCCCGCGAATTGAGTCCGGTAAGAGACCAGATCCACCGTCTCACGATGCGGTTCGATCCAGACACCGGGAATCAAGCGGCCATACCACGGCAAAATCAATTCCGAAACTGCGGGAAACCGCTCCAACAACCGTCGCAGGTCTACCAAGGAATCGACCACGACGATTTCGCCGGTGCGATATCGCTGCCCGTCGATCTCGGAATCCGTCGCCACCTTCAGCCCAAAACAGCCCACCGCATCGGTCGGAACTGGCTCCAGGAACGACTCATCCCCCCAGGGCACGTCAGTCGGAATCCGTTCGCGGAACCAAAGCTCGCCGTCTCGCAAAACCGAGAGCGGACCTCCCCGCTCCTCAGAGTCCATTGCTGATGCCATCCCCATGCCCGCCACTGTAGCCCGGAAGTAGCATTTTTCCCGATACGGAACGCAATTTCAGAAAAAGTGTTCGGGTGAACAATTTTTTTCTTGCGCCAGGGCCCGAACCAGTACATCAATACAAAAGTGTTCACGATAACACTGTTGAATTGAACTCACATAAGACATCAAAAACAAATCCTAAGCCATGAAAACGATCCTCAGCCTCGCTGCTACCCTCACCCTCCTCGGTCTCCTTTCGCTGGCCTTGGCGGAATCGAAGTCCGTGAAGTCGCCCAAAATGACCTCTCCGAATCCCCCTGCGATGGCGACCGCGAAATCAGAAGCACAGGGAACCTCCGTTCCGGGAACCTCCGTTCGGGGAACCTCCACCCCTGCGAAGTCGACCGTTTCCAAATCCAAGGAAACAGCGTCGAACGAACCCAAGGGAACCTCGAAGACCGCCTCCTCCCGTAAGATGATGGAAGAACCCGCGGTAAAAAGCTCCCTGACCCCGGCCCAGGAAGACAAACTGCTCGCCCTCCTCAACGCTGGAACGATGGAGGAACTCGATGCCATCCCAGGGGTGGCCGCAACCCGCGCCGACTCGATCATCAGCGCCCGCCCTTTCGCGAGCGTTCATGAGATCATTCTCGTCGAAGGGGTTGGCAACGCCACCTTCGAAAGAATCCTTGCCCACGGGAAAACGCTGACTCAGCGTCCCGTGGTCGCGGAGACCACCCGGAAAGAACCCACTCGCAAATCGTGACTGTCTCGTTGTCGACCTGGGTGTTCCGGCCACTCTCGGAAAGAGACCCCGGTTTCCCGCCCATCGGAGACAACGAAACTCTACCACGACAGCACACAACTCCGGATCATGCGGGGGACTGGTTCTCCTCCCGCATGATTCGTCGTTCCCTGAGGGGCCCCCAGCAGCGCTTTCCTTCTCACTCCTTCTCACTCCTTCTCACTCCTTCTCACTCCTTCTCACTCCTT
>CALDKL010000722.1 GCA_937898895.1 uncultured Verrucomicrobiae bacterium
GCCCCGACGCTTTCGCCCGATGGCGGGAAGATCGCTTTTTCCTGGGCGGGAGATCTGTGGATCGGACAGGCGCACGGCGGTCTCGTCAAACAACTCACGACCCACCCTGCCTACGAGAGCGATCCCGTCTTCTCGCCCGACGGGAGCCGACTCGCCTTCACCAGCAATCGCACCGGACAGGATCAAGTGTTTGTGGTGCCGACGGCAGGGGGCATTCCCCAACCGGTCACCTTCCATTCCGAAGGATCGCGCGTGATCGAATGGTATCCGGACGGGAACGCTCTGCTCATCGAGGGCCAACGCGATGCCGGATCGAAGAGTGCCTCTCGTTTTTTTCGTTTGGAACTCGGGGAGAGGAAAGTCGAACGGCTCCTTTTCGACGCCGAGGGCCATTCCGGTGCCCTGTCGCCAGACGGAAAACGTCTTCTCTTCTGTCGGGAGGGAAGTGATCTCTATCGCAGGGGCTACCGGGGCTCGAAAGCTTCCCAGATCTGGCTCGCCGAGGGTCTCGAGACGCAGAAGCCAACTTTCCGGAAACTGATTGCCCGGGAGAGCGAAGCGCGCTCTCCGATGTGGAAGCCGGATGGTTCGGGCTTCTATTACCTCGGCGACCACGGCGCACATCATCTCTTCGATGTGTGGGAGCACGATCTCGCCACCGGGACCGAAAAGGCCCTGACGACCCAGGAGAAGGATCCTGCGATCCTTCCCGCAATCGCCCGCGACGGATCGGCCATCGTTTTTCGCGAGGAATTTGACTTTGTCAGGCTGCCCCTTTCCGGGGAAGAGAAGGGAAAGGGGCCGCAGCCACTCGCTTTCGCGGCTGCGCCGGACACCCTCCCGGAGACGGAGGTGCGCCGCATCCTGACGAAGGCCGAAAACGTGACTTTCTCCTCCGATGGTCTCGAGATCGCCTTCGCCGCAGGAGGAGACATCTGGGTAATGGATTCCGAACTGAAGGAGCCCGTTGCCATCACGAACACGCCCGAGGAAGAGCGCGAACCGGTCTTTTCAGCAGACGGGGAATCGCTCTTTTTCATCCGTGACTGCGGCGATACCGCCGATCTCTGGCTCGCTACCCGAGAGAATGCAAAAGCCTATTGGTGGAGGAATGCGACGTTCAAAGAAACCCGCCTCACCAAAGAGGGTGCCGCGAAGCGCGATTTGCAGGCCGTCCCCGGCGGAAAGCGCATCTCATGGGTCGTCGGCCGGGGCGATTTGTGGGTGGCGAATCGCGACGGGAGCGAGGCGGTGCGTCTCCTCGAATCGTGGAATGTGCCGCGCTACGACTGGTCTCCCGATGGTCGCTGGCTTGCCTATGCGGTAGTGGACAATGATTTCAATTCCGATATCTGGATCGCGTCCGCCGACGGGAAAACCCCTGCCTACAATCTCTCGCGTCATCCTGACATCGACACCAATCCGGCGTGGTCACCCGACGGGAAGATCCTCGCCTTCACCGGACGCAGGTATGACGACGAGACCGACATCTGCTACGTTCATCTCCGTCTCGCCGACGAAGAGATGGACAAGCGTGATCGTACCCTCGAGAGCGCTCTGAAAAAAATGGAAACGGTGCGACGGAAGCCGGAAACCGCTCCGGCCGCTGTGGTGGCGCCGACGACTGCCGCGCCAGCCGCCGCAAAGACAGCCACGACCGGCGAAATCACGCCGACCGCTCCTGTCGCACCGGACCCCTCCAAGGCGACGGCAAAGCCTGCGGCAGCGACAGCGACAGCTGCCGCTCCCAAGCCGAAGCCGAAGCCGTCCGCGCCCGCCTTGACGGTGAGGATCGATTTCGACCGACTTGCGGAACGGATTCATCGGATCGCGATTCCCGACGCCACCGAGACCGGGCTCTTTTGGTCGGCCGATTCCAAACGCCTCGCCTTTGCCGCCGAGATCAAGGGTGTCAAGGGAACCCACACGGTCTCCTTTCCCGATCCTTCCACCCCATCCTTGCTGGTCAACAAGACCGGGTCCTTCGCCCGCTGGATTGCCAGAGACGAGACGATCCTCTGGCTCGTCGATGGCCTGCCGAGCACTTTCTCGAAAGGAACGCTGAGGACCTTCTCGTTCAGCGCCCGACAATCCTACCGACGCGGGGATTATCTGCTCTCCGGATTTCGGCAGATCTGGCGCGTCATGCGCGACAACTGGTACGACGAGACACTCAACCATCGCGATTGGGATTCGGTCAGGAAGAAGTATGAGGCCGCTGCTGCCGCTGCTCCCGACAGCCGCGCCTTTGACCGGGTCGTCGCGATGATGCTCGGCGAACTCAACGGGTCACATCTTGGCTTCAAATCCACGACGGATACCTTCGCGATCCGATCCACCCAGGGCTGGAATGAGGAAACGGCCCACCTCGGCCTTGCCTTGGATCGTTTTTATCGGGGGGAAGGATGGAGAGTGGCTGCGGTCCTTCCGCGCGGTCCTTCTGACGAAGGGGCTTCGCGGCTCCTCCCTGGGGACATCCTGCTCGAAATCGATGGAGTCAAACTCACCCCCGACCTCGATCCTACCCTCATTCTCAACGGCACTCTCGCCCGCGACCTTCGTTTGAAAGTCCGTCGGACGAAGACGGAACCGAAGGCGGATGGAACCCCTGACAAAGAAGCCAAAGAGGCAAAGGGGAATGCCGACGGGATCGAAATTGTCCTGCGTCCCATCTCCTACGTCCGTGCGCGCGAGCTGATGCAGGATGCCCGGGTCGAGGCGACCCGCGCTCTCGTCGATCGCGTCAGCGGGGGGCGTCTCGGGTATGTCCTGGTCGAGAAGATGGATTGGAGCGAGTTCCTCCGTTTTGAGGAAGAGATTTTTGCTCGTGGTCACGGAAAAGACGGGCTTCTCATTGATGTGCGAGACAACGGCGGAGGATTCACCGCAGACCACCTCCTCACCGTGCTGTCACCGGCGGAACATTCCATCACCGTGGCACGGGGTGGGGGACCTGGATACCCGCAGGATCGGCGGGTGTATGCGACGTGGAACAAACCCATCACCGTCCTTTGCAACCAGAACAGCTTTTCCAACGCCGAGATCTTCAGTCATGCCGTGAAGGGACTGGGGCGGGGAAAACTGGTCGGGGTTCCCACGGCAGGGGGAGTCGTCTCGACAGGATCGACACTGATTCGGGATCTCGGGACACTGCGCCTTCCCTTCCGCGGGTGGTATCGGCGCAGCGACGGGGCTGATCTCGAATTGAACGGAGCCTCTCCCGATGTGCTCATTTGGCCCGAGCCAGGAGACGAGGCCGCCGGAATCGACCGCCAGATCGAAAAGGCCGTCACTGTTCTTCTCGAGTCAATCCGCTTGGAGAATGCCAAACCGAAGCCAAAACTGGTCCCTGCAAGCCGTCGCTGAATTGGCTTTCCATTCCGGGTGAAATCCGGCAGGATCGAACCCATGAATCCCTCCTCCGTTTCCCTGATCGTTCTGGCACTTTCGGGTGGTGCTCTCTTCGCCGGTGAAGACCCACTTGAGGACTTTGTCAGGATCACCCGCCTGCATGAACGCAAGGCGCAGGCCGAACTGGTCGGAGCCTGTCGCAGTTTCCTGACCAAACACCCCAATACCAAGGCCGACGACACCGTCCGGTTTTTTCTTGGTCAGGGTCTTGCCGCGCAGAAGCAGTTCGACGAAGCCATCAACGCCTTCGCCGAACTGATGGGCAAACATCCCGGATCGCCCCTTTTGATCGACGCCGCAATGCAGCGGGGCGAAGCCTTCCGAAACTCACAGCGTGTCGAGCTGTCCGTGCCCGATTTCGAAACGGCCTGGAAAGGCTATCGCGAGGCGGGGGCCGCCGAAAATGCGGCTCATGCCGCCTACCACCTCGTCCAGGCTCACCATGACGCGAAACGAATGGATCGGGCGAAGGAACTCGTCGTCGCCCTGCAGAAGGAGTATCCGGCCATCCCATATACGCAGAGCGCGGCAAAACTCGTCGGACTTGCCCCCTCCGCTCCGAAGGGGCAATCGGCTCCGCGTCCCCAGGGGCCCCCGGTGGGATCAGATGCCCCGGACATCGAGTTTACCCTGCTCGCCGACGGAGCCTCTCGAAAGCTCTCGTCCTACCGAGGCAAGGTAGTCGTCGTCGACTTCTGGGCTTCATGGTGTGGTCCCTGTCAGGCCCCCATGGCCAAAATGCAGACGTACCGGAACCTGCATCCTTCGTGGGGAGACCGTGTTGAGTTGGTCGCGCTGAGTATCGACAACACCAAGGACGCGGCAGTGAACCACCTCGCCAGCAAGGGATGGAACACCACCACCAACGCATGGGCCGGAGAGGGCGGATTCAAGGCGGCGGCGCCCACCTCATACGGGGTGAGCGGCATTCCCAGTGTCTTTGTGATCGATGCAACTGGCAAGATCGCCGCCAGCGGACATCCCGGGAGCCTCGATCTCGTCGGCATTGTCGATGGCCTCCTCGCAAAAGCCTGAAATCTTCGGTGAAACCCGGCGGAGAGTCCGGTGTTTTTGTTCAGGTATCATGAAAGTGTTTCTCTTCCTGTTTCCGATCCTCCTGTCCGGTTGGATCTCCGGGGCGGAAAGGGAGGCTCCCGTGGTGGTTCCGGCGGCGGTGCGGGCAGACGATTTCAAGGCACTGACGGGGCAGTCTCCCTTCCTTCGCTCCTTGAATCTGAGCGATTCGCTCGTCCTGACCGGATTCGCCGAAGTCGAGAACGAACGCATCGCCACGATCATGAACCGCGAGACCAAGCAAACCTATGTCGTCTCGAGTCAGGTCAATTCCCAGGGGTGGAAGATGGTCGAGCTGAAGGGGGATGACGACCTCGAAAAAGCCGCCGTGAAGGTCGCGGTTGAAGGTGGCGAAGTGGTCACGGTGCGGTATGCCGAAGTCGCTGTGAAACCGGGCGAGGCGAAACCAGCACCGGGCCCCTCGACCGAACCGGCTGGGGGTGTCACTGCCATCGCTTTGCGGGAACGGGGAATCAGGGGGGAGGGAGGTTCCGACCGCCACCGTTTCGGAGGACCACCTCCGGAGATCCGCGAAAAAATGGAGAAGCTCTCGGACGACCAGCGGCGCAAGCTCTTTGAGAAAATGCATGAACTCCGCGAAAAGCATCCCGAGATGTCCTGGGAGGATCGCGGTCGTGTCTTCAACGAGACGATGGACAAGATGCTGAACAAGAAGTGAACATTCTTGTCCCCTCCATGCCAACACGCTGACCTCGTCTTGCGCCGATACGCCTGTCTTTTTCCTCGCCAGGGTTCCGGTTTCGAACGTATCCTCCAGGCGCTTGTCTCATAGAGTTTCCTGTGATTGCTTCCTGTGACAAACCTATCCAACCACCCAACCTACTTCATGACCTCCCAGAACCCATTCTCTCGTCGTCAGTTCACCCTTACCGGGGCTCTCGTCGCCGGTTCCGTGCTCCTGCCTGCCCGCCACGCTCGCGCCGCCGCACCCTACGAGCAGGCCCCGCTCCCCTACGCTTTCGACGCGCTCGAGCCGCACATCGACGCGAAGACCATGGAGATCCATCACGGGAAACACCACGCCACCTATATCAAGAATCTCAATGCCGCTCTTGAGGGCAAGGTCGACCTTGGGGCTCTCTCCCTCGACGATCTCCTCGGAAAGCTCACCGGAATCGAGGACAAGGCTCTCCAGACGACCCTTCGCAACAACGGGGGAGGACACTGGAATCACGCCTTTTTCTGGGAAACGCTTGCGCCCGCCGACAAGTCGGGCAAACCCTCCGGCGAACTGGCCAAGGCCATCGATAGCTCCTTCGGCTCGATGGATGCCTTCAAAACTGCATTTGGCGAGGCGGCCACCAAACGATTTGGTTCCGGCTGGGCCTGGCTCAGCAAGAAGGACGGAAAACTCCTCGTCACGAGCACGCCGAATCAGGACAATCCGCTCATGTCCGGTCTCGTTGCCGATGCCGAACTCGCCACCCCGCTCCTTGGTCTCGACGTGTGGGAGCACGCCTATTACCTTCACTACCAGAACCGCCGCGCCGATTACATCTCCGCATGGTGGAACGTCGTGAACTGGGATCGCGTTTCGGCCCGCTTCGCCGAAGCGAAGTGAGTCGGATGGACCTCGCCGGGACCTTGCTCCGTCATTTCGGCCACGGTTCCTTTCGCCCCGGGCAGGAAGCGGTCATCACCCGCCTCCTCTCGGGGCGCTCGGTTTTGGCGATCTTTCCTACGGGTGCAGGCAAGAGCCTCTGCTACCAACTTCCTGCCCTCTTGTTCGAGGGGCTCACCCTCGTCGTATCGCCCCTCATCGCCCTGATGAAAGACCAGGTTGGGGTGTTGCGGTTCCGTGGCATTTCTGCCGCCAGACTTGACTCGACCCTTTCGCATGAGGAATCAGACCGGGTTTACTCCGCGATGGAGGATGGCTCACTGAGGCTGCTCTTCGTCTCGCCGGAGCGTTTTGCCAATGCAAGTTTTCTCCGAAGGGTAAAGAACTGTCGCATTGCCCTCCTGGCGGTCGATGAAGCGCATTGCCTTTCGGAGTGGGGGCACAATTTTCGTCCGGACTACCTGCGGTTGCCGGAAGTCGCCCGCGAGCTTCGCGTCGAACGGATTCTCGCCCTCACGGCGACGGCCACGCCGCCGGTTACGGCGGAAATTCGCGATCGATTCGAAATCGCTGAAGACGACCACGTGCAAACGGGATTCGCCCGCCAGAATCTGCGTTATCGGGTCCATCCCTGTATCGCGGAAGAACGAGATCGCAGATTGGTGTCTTTGCTAGTCGAAGAAAGTGCTTCACCTGCCATTGTCTACGTGACCCGGCAGGAGACTTCGGAGCGGGTCGCAGGATTCCTGGTGCGCTCGGGCTTCGACGCACGGGCCTATCATGCCGGCATGCGGGACGAGGACCGCGCCGCAGTGCAAGACGGATTCATGGACGGGACCCTTTCCCTCGTCGTGGCCACGATCGCCTTCGGCATGGGAGTGGACAAGGCGGACATTCGCCGGGTCGTCCATTACAATCTGCCAAAGTCACTCGAGAGCTACATGCAGGAGTCGGGAAGGGCGGGGAGGGACGGAGAACCCGCCGTTTGCGATCTTCTCGCCTGTGCCGAGGATCTCACGGTGTTGGAGAACTTTATCTATGGTGATACACCTTCGCCCACCTCGCTCCGGTCGCTCGTCGAGCATGTCCTGCTGCAGGGCGATTCCGTTTCTCTCTCCCACTACGATCTTTCGCAGTCCTGTGACATTCGGAAGACTGTCGTGGAGACGGCTCTGACTTATCTCGAGATGGAGGGTGTGATCGTCCCTCGCGGGACGTCTCATGCGGGATCCGAGGTGCGCCTGTTGCGATCAATCGACGTAGCCGTCGCTGGTTTGCCCCGAGAGGACAAGGAATTCCTGAAACGTCTTTTTTGCACCGGCAGGGCGGGGCGCCTCTGGCATCAGTTTGATCACGGCCAGTCCGCCGAGGTTCTTGGTGTTTCCGAAGATCGCGTGAAACATGCCCTTGCCGATCTCGACAGGCACGGAGAGGCGGTGGTGAGGCCGCATCGATTGCATCATCGATACCGCCTTGGGCCGAACGCGGACCAATCTGTCGGCAGCATTTCTGTACGACTCATCGAACGCTTTGAAACTCGGGAAGCGGCGGAGATCTCGCGGTTGCATCGAGTCGTCAATCTTTGCGAGGTGCCGCAGTGCCTGCCGCAGCAAATGCTCGGATACTTCGGTGAGAATTGCACCCCCTGTGGTGATTGCACCATCTGTCGTGGCGAGCACAAGGGCGGACGGTTGCCGGGGGCGAGGCGGGTGGACCTCACTCTCGAAGAAGTCGACCAGATCCGACGAGCCAGGGCAGAGCGACATTCCGCACTGCGTCAGCCGCGCCAGATTGCACGTTTTTTCTGCGGGCTTTCCAGCCCTGCCACGACACGTGCACAATTGCACCGAGATGATCGGTTTGGGGTCCTTTCCGAGCTGCCATTTCTTGCCGTCCTGAGACAGGCGGAGTCGTTCTGAAAACGGTCGTCTACCCCAGGCATTCGGCAAGGATGGGGAGCCCGCCTTCTTTCCGAGACAGATCGAGGAGCCGTCGTTTCGCCGTGGGAATATGGCGGAGGAACTCGCGTTTTCCCTTCACTTCTCCAAGGAATCCATAGGCACCGAGTGCCTGCATGAGCCGTTGCATGGCGCACTGGACCAGCCGCCGTTCAAAGGTGTCGCGCGACTCGTTGTGACCGGCTTCCTGTTTGAGATCGAAGTAGGCACGGATGAGATCGTCCGTTTCTGCCGGAGTGAATTCGCTGTAGGGATCGTAGATCATGGAGGCGAGATCGTACTCGGGCAGACCCCACCGGAGCCCCTGGTAGTCGATGAGGTAGCTTTTGCCTTCGCGCAGCATCACGTTCGTGCTCTGGAAGTCGCGGTGGACAAGGGATCTAGGGAAGGCGGCGAGTTCGCGGGACAGGGCGGCGAGGGAGGAATGGCGTTTCAGTACTTCTGCGAGTTCGGGCGAATGAAAACGCTCCACGTAGTGGCTGAGAAAGTAGCCTTGCTCCCATTGGTAGAGAGATTCGTCGAAAGGTCGTTCCAGCTCGGGAAGGTCGGCGGGGGCGGAGGATTCGGAGAGTTGGTGGATGGGGAACACGGTGCGCAAGGCAGATTGGTAGGCGGGAAAGCGCGAGAGTTGCCAGTCCGTGCCCGCGAGATTGCCGAGGTCGATTTCCCCGAGGTCTTCCACCCAAAGCAGGCGGAGGTCTTCCCGTCGGGCGAGGATCGCAGGTGCGGAGATCCGGTGGCGGTTGAGGAAGTCGGTGATGGCGGCAAACCGGGGATTGTCGGCGCGGTCGAGATTGTAATACATCGCGATGAGGCTTCGTCCCGAGTCGCATTCGGTCACTCGGATAAAGAGTCGTCCCGAGCCGCCCTTGTCGATCAGCGCGAGAGTCAGCTTGCTCTCGCGCCAGTCGGGCAACGTCTCCCTCGTGTGTTCCTCCACCTCTGCCAGTTCCATAAAAAATCACACCAAACCACGAATCTGGTTCTCCCGAAAGCGGATAATCAAGAGATTATAATAAGCCAGGCACATTATTTGTTGACTGGATAGATGTTCCTGATTGAGAGTTTAGCTCTATGAGAATTCCGAGATGTATTTTTCAGGGGCGTTCGTTTTATCATTGCGTTTCCCGCGTTGTGGACAAGCGAATCGTCTTTCAGGCGGACGAGAAGGAGGTGATGCGTTCGATCCTGCGCAAACTGGAATCCTTTTGCGGGGTCCGGGTCGCGACGTATTGCCTGATGGGGAACCACTTTCACCTCCTCGTCGAAGTTCCGGAACGCAACGCAATTCCTCGTCTGACTGCCGAATCCCTCCTCGCGATCCTGCCACTGCTGTATGACCGGACGACCGTGGAGACCATTGCGGCTCAGATTGATCTGGCGCGGCGGACGGGGAATTTCACCTGGGAACGAGATCTCCTTGCCCGGTTTGAACGCCGTCGCGGCGATCTCTCGGTCTTTCTCAAGGAGTTCAAGCAGCGTGTCACGATTTTCCTCAACCGACGCTCCGGGCGCTCCGGCACGCTTTGGGAGGGGCGT
>CALDKL010000723.1 GCA_937898895.1 uncultured Verrucomicrobiae bacterium
GCGGATCGGTTTTGACTTCGTGCCCGACTTCAGCACCTGCGAGCTGCCCTGCAGTTTCAGATCCTTGATCATCGCGACAACATCCCCATCAGCGAGGATGTTGCCATAGGCGTCTTTCACGACGCGGGGACCGTCCGGAGCTTCCGCACGGGGCCATTCATGACCGCAGGTGACACATTCGAAATGATCCTCGAGCGTGAGTATCTCGTTCATTTCGCACATTGGGCAGGCGGTTGCTTCCATCTTGGAACAACGTGTCGACACCGTGGCGGGGCAAGGGAAAAGGTGGCAGCGGATCATTTCCCCCGTTCGTGATCGCACCAGAGGAATTCAACCGCCTCGGCACGAGTCAGAACTTGGTTGGCCGAGGCTCCGCTGAGGGTCGCAAATCCATCCCGGCCCATCGCTCGGAGCCAGCGGTCGAGATCACCCCAGCAAACCTTTCCCGATGGATTGAAGGCAGTGCTTTGTTCACCAAAAGAACCCCACGCGATCATTGTCTCTATTTCCGCGCGACCAGGATCGTCGACGGGCACGTCAACAAAGCGAGGGGTCGCAGACATGATGGGGGGCTCGGGCGCTCCGGGCATGGCCTGGCAAAGTCGGACGAGCGCTCCTGCGAGTTCGCGTCGAGTCACGGGCCTTCTCGGTTCGAAAAAGACGCTGTCGGGATCCGGCTTCCAGATCCCCGCGAGGGTGAGCAGGTTCGCGGCCTCGAAATGACGATCTTCGGGTGCGACGTCGTGCCACGGCCAGAGCAGCGTGCCGGGACCTCCCGCCCCGCGCACAAGGATGCGCTGCACGGTAGCGACGTGCTTTGCGGTGGCGGCGACCACGCGCGGCTCGACGGCCTCCCGCAGGGCCACTGCGGCAATGGTGCCAGCGGCCGTGCCACAGTGCATCATCTGGCCGTGGAGCCGCAGTGCCGATTGCACCATGCTGGACACACCAATATTTTTCGACGCCCCTAACAAACTATCCAGTTTCTCCGGGACCAATCCCCTCAGGGGGAACGTGGCGCGGTCCGTGTCGGTGGACCAATCGCGTGAGCCGTAGTGTTTTCCCTCCCACGGCTTGGAGGGATCATTGTCGACGAACTTCCGGCGGGTTGGATGAAAGTCGAGATTGAACTGCCATCCGAAGACGGAATCGATGAAGGCCGTTTTTGCCCATCGGGGTTCGCCTGATTCCGAGCGGACATCACATTCGGTGACCATGACGAGTGCCTCGAGACGGAGTCCTTCGCGTAGGTACGGCTTGGGCGGAAGGCGATCCGGCGTGCCGTAGTCGTCCGCCAGCTCGAAGGATCGGAAGGATTGGGGGAAATCTCCCACCCAATCCTGGGCCTCGGTCTGAAGATAGTAGAGGAACTCGAGGGCCCGCTGTTTCGCATCCTCGTAGACGATGCGCCGCTGCGCGTGGCTCATGTCGACGAGATTTTTCTTCGAGGCACCTGCCTCGTCGGCTTCAAGTGCTGCGCCAACAGGTTCCGGCAAGGTGCTGAGCGGATAATCCTGGGCCGGCCAGTTCAATATCACCGCCTCGGTGCCAGGGGCGAATCCGAAATGGTGGCGGTCAATGATCCGGCGATGGGTGTAGATGCACCAGCCCGCCGGATGGTAGATGCCGCCACTGCCGTCCCAGTCCTTCCAAAGCGGCGTTTTGTGGAGGCTTTGGAAGGATCTTCCGTCGTAACGTAGTGGTTTTGGCAGAGTGGATGCTTTCCCGGTCTCGCGAAGGAGAGGGCACCAGCTCAGCGGGTTCATCTCCTGATGACCGAGATCGTCGAGGGATTCCGGCGCACCCGGCTCGCCAAAACGTGAACGCAGGTCCGGACCCGCGAGGTACTTGGCCCCGCTCATCCGAATGACGTCACCGAGGTCCGAGGAATCAATCGTCAGCTTTGCCCGAACCGTGAGACGTTTGTCAGGATTTCCCCTGGAAAAATACGATGGTTGGAACGTGACGGCGGAGACGCGCCCCTCTTCTGTCGCTACGGCGGCGACGTCCCATCCCCGCTCGATCCGAAGTGTGGTGGCGGCGACATAGGGCGCGAGCCAATCCTCGAAGATCGCGGCGGCCGCTCGAGGTTCGATCGTGTCGGTTCCACACCAACTGTTGCCCGGGGTGGCGACTCCGTAGACGACACGGTTGTGGGCGCGAATGCGCTCCATGATCTCGAGGAAGGGACCGGAACGGGGGAAATTCACCCGTTTTCCCTCCACCACGGTCCATTCGTCGATGGGGCCGATCCCCTGCGTGCAAAACTGCCCCCCGAGCCAGTCGTGGTCGTTGGTCAGGACGATGCGCTTCACGCCGAGTCGCGCTGCTTGGGCCGCAGCGGCGCAGCCGGATTCGCCCCCCCCGACAATGAGGAGGTCGGCCTCGATTTCTTCGGCGCAGAGAATGGGGGCAGGAACAATACAGAGAAGGAGGGAAAGGGGGGCGAAACCGCGCTTCATCATTTTCCGTTCAGTTGATCATGGACGATCTCCCTTCGTTTCTGTGGAATCTCCCCACGAACCCAGGATCGCGAGGAAACGGCAGAAGAACGGAGTGCTCCTTGGGAATGATTGGCGGAAGACTCGGAGAATGCGAGCCAGTACTTGCTGCGATAGCTAACACGATTGTGAAGGCCGAAGCGGCACCGCAGAGGGAAGAAACAACGCCCCTTCCCTCTCCCCGCCCCCCCCGGTGGGTGCCTTCTCTCCATTTTTCCTCCTTCCTTCCGTGCGATTTGGATTGAACGCGGAGCTTCCTCATGACACAAAAGGGGACGCTCATGGTGCGCACCTTCATCGCTGTCTGTTTGCTGGTTCGTATCGGGAACCCGACCTGCTGCTGCACTTCGGACGTCCGGCCCGCAGAAACGTCCCCGCGAGAAGCTCCCGAATCCCTCCCGCCCTGTTGCCGTGCTCACGCTCTTGCCGAGAAGAACACACCGACTCCGGCTCAGGAAGGACAACACCATGAGGATCGATGTCCCTGCCCGAAACGGGCGGCGTTTGTCGCGGCCGAGAAAGCCCTCGCTCCATCCCCGTTGCCCACCCCTGCCGGACCCTTTGCCTTGCCAACTCACCTGTCTTGCCTTTCGGCCCCCACCGCGAGCAATCGGGGAATCGCACCTCCCCTCGGCTTCACGGCCCGCAGCGGAGCCCCCCCTCTCTACCTTTGGTACGGAAAGCTGTTGTGTTGAGCTTCCCATCCGTCCGGTGGGAACCTCGCGGAGGTCTTGGCGTTCTTCCGGCCAGGAATCCGGTCCTCCCGTTTCTGCGTTCCTACGGTCGGTTCCATTTCTTGGCCAATTTTTTTTTTTTTTTTCTTTTACAATCCTTTTTTTTCCAATACCATTCAAATCCCATGAAAACCCTATTGCTTTCTCTCGCTATCGGTGCCCTCCTCCTCCCCTTCGCTCAGGCCGAGGAAAAAACGTTTGAGGGCGAAATCTCCTGTGCCAAGTGCAACCTGAAGCAAGCCGACAAATGTGCGGACACTCTCAAGGTGGGCGATACGCTGTATTTCCTCGAAGAAGGAGGAAAGGCGAAAACCAGTGAGCACGTCTGCTCCGGAGCGTCCAAAGCCAAAGTGACGGGCAAGGTTGAGGAACGCGACGGGAAGAAGGTTCTTGTCGCTTCCAAGATCGAAGTCGAGTGACCCCCGCCGGAAACCCGGTCCGGGAACCAGCGGCAACTGAAGTCGCAAACTCCCGCCCCATCAAGAGCCGTCCCGGCGAAAAAGCCGGGACGGCTTTTTTGTGAGGTGCGCTCGACAACGCCGAGAGCAACTACTGCTCCGTCAATTTTGAAACGATGGATAGAGTGACTTCAGTTTCACCCTTGAATC
>CALDKL010000724.1 GCA_937898895.1 uncultured Verrucomicrobiae bacterium
CAGAAACGGTCCGAAGAGGACGTTGCCGATGCGTGAAGCTACGTAGTGAATTCCGCCGGGGTTGTTGTACTCCTGATCGAGGGTGCCGAGGTAGAGTCCGTTGTAGATATCCTCATGGGCCTTGAAGGAGAGAGGTCCGACGGCTCCGTCGTAGAAACCACCGACCTGGAGGATGGCGGCTCCGGTGTTCATTGCCTCAAAATAGTAGGTGTAGAGTCGGCGCCAGCCGAATTCGAAGAGACTCGAGTGAACGGCGGAATAGTACTGCCATGAGCGGAGGAATTCGAAGGAGATGAACAGAATGAGGACTGCGGCGGGGAGGAGGAGGGGAAGAAGGCGCAGGAGGGTGCGCCGCATCGGGCCCGCCGTCGCGGTGATCCTGGGGAGGGCTCCGATGAAAAAGGGAATCCCCCCTTCGATGAGGGCGAGCCGCTCCGACCAGAGCAGGGCCCGCACAAAGAGGGTGGCGAAGAAGACGAAGTGAAAGAGAGAGATGAGTTTGATCTTTCCCGGAAGGAGGCCGGACCAGCGCATTCCCCGGATCGCGCCGAGCACGAGCGAGACCTGCGTCCAGGTGGTGACTCCGGGAATGGTTTTGAATTCGTGTTTGAGTTCGAGGTTTCCTCCCAGCACTCCCGAGACAAGGCCGGGATTGAGGAAGAAGTTGCGAAAAAAGATGAGGTGAGCGACGAGGAACACCGCGAGGAGGAAGTGGTCGAAACGAGTCGAAAGCAGCATCTCGCCAAGGCGCGGTGCGGCCAGCCGATCCTGCGAGCACGACGGCGACGGGCCGCCCGTGATTCGTCTCCAGATCTGTTGGAGCAGTCTGGATTCTCCCAGGGACGCACCAATAATCAGAGCGACGATGCCGTAGAGCCCCACGAAAAAATCGCGGATGCCGTAGAAATGTTGTGCGTTTGCGAGGGAGTAGGTCGGATCCGAGAAAGAGAAGATTACGAGGGCGGGGATCGAGGCTCCGAACAGCATCCGCGAAGGGCGGCACCACCAGGGGAGCCATCCGCCCACCGGAGAGGGGGCGGAGAGTTGCGGAGCCGCGAGCTGCCTGGTGTGCGACCCTCTCATCAAAGTCCGTTCTCGGAGGCTGTGGTATCGTGGTGCAGTTTCCCGATGGCATAGGCCAGGCCGACGAGGCCTTCTCCGACGAAGGCGATCCCCATGGCAATGACCATGCCCATGACCCCGCAACGGGGGATGAGAATTACCGACAGCAAGGTAACAAGGGCGAATTTGACAATCCCGATTCGCGCGAGAAATCGGGTGTGCCCCGTCATCAGGAGGAGGTGGGGGACCGGACCCATGACCAGGGAGAGGAGCTGGATGATGAGGAGCCACCGCAGCGAGTCCGCGCCGTCGCGGAATTCTTCACCGAAGACCGCCATCAGCTCGGCGGGGAAGAGGATGCCGCCGGCAAGGGGAAGCCCGAGGGCGAGAAGAGAGATTGAAATGGAGCGGCCGTAAACCCGCATCACCGGAAAAAACGGTGCGGCCAGTTCCGCGCTGCGCGAGAGAGCGGGCGCAAAGACACCATGAATCGCGGAGGAGAGCACGATGAACAGGATGGAAACACGGAAGGCGGCGGTGAGGTGGGAGATGTCGGCTCCCGGATGAGAGGTCTCACAGATCGCCAGCGGCACGATAAACCCGAGAGCCCCGAAAAGACTGACGCAGCAGAGGGGAAAGCCTTCGACGAGCAGGCCGAGGAGGGTCTTTCGGTCGGGCCAGAGGAGGAAACGATCCTGGAAATTGCCTCCCGGAGCGAAGCGGGCGAGAATCGCCCCGAGGATGAAACTGCCGGTATACAGGGACAACAAGGCGATGGAGTTGGAGTGCCTGGCGAAAAGGGCGGCGAGGAGACAGAAAATCCCGACGGGAATGACGTGTCCGAAGAGGCTGGCGAGAACGGGGCGAGAGAGTGCTTTGAGCGACTCTCCGTTGATGAGGGTCAGGGCGATCGCTCCCTGGGCAAAGAGGGGGATGAGATGCCAGAGACGGAAGCCCCCCGGAGCGGGTTCTGTCGCGATCGCATAGATCATCCAGGCAAGACCGAGGAGAAGAGAGACGGCTAGAGAGAGTCCTCGCAATTGGGCGATGAAGGCAGAGACGGCCCGGTCTCCGTCGCGCTCGAGTCGGGGCACACTGCGGAGGGCGAGTTGCTCGAGCCCATAGGTGGCGATGGGCCCCGAAGTCATGAGGACGGAGGTCCAGAAAAAGAAGGTCGCACTCGGCCCGTCGCCGAGGGATCGGGCGACCATCACCGTGCTGAGGAACTGAAATCCGGCCCCGATCATACGGACGGCCGATGGCAGGAGAGTCTCGACCGTCTCTCTGACGAATCGTTGCCACGGGACAGAATCGCACTCTGTCCGATCACAGGTGACGCTCGGGCTGATGACGGGATCCGCAGTGGTTTCGGAGGGGGGCATTTCGCTTCTCAGGATTCGAGAATGATGGAGAGCGTTCCACGCACGCTGCGGGCAATGTGGGAAATGCTTAGCTCGATTTCCTGCCTGGTTCCCTGGTTACGGTCCACGAGGACGAGGTTCGCATCGGCGAGAGGTGCGACGGCAGCCGGGATCTGACTTTCCTGGGTGAAAGCAGTCGATTCGATGACAATGCGCTCGAACTGATGGCGGTGAGGGCTGAGCAATTGCCAGGTATCCTGCGGGGCGACGAGGAAACTGGAGGGAAGGCGGAGGGTATGCAGATTTTCGGTTTGTGAGGGTGCCGGGACGAGGTTCAGCGGCTGGCGCGGATCGCCACCGGGGGATACGGAGACGAGGAGGGTGGGGCACCCGTGGAAGGCCGAAGCCGACGCGAGGCAGGCGGCCACCCGGAGACCGTCCTCATTCTCATAAAGAGAGGAGAGATGGAGAATCGAGGCACCCCGGTGGTCGGGAGTGAGGAGGACACGGGTCATCGCATCCATCAGATCGCGATCCGTGCCACCACGAGAGGGGGTGGTGATCTCAGCGACGACTTTGGCTGCGAGGGTTTGCTCGACCTGGCGACGATTTGCGAAGGGTTTTCCGCGGAGGAGATCCAATCCGACGAGGCCTCCACAGAGGAGGACGCCGAGGCCCATCCCGATGATGGCGGCGAGAGGCTTGCTCGGCTTTGTTGGTTTGTAGGCGATGATGGGTTCGGACATCAGCCGAGTGACGTTCGAGGACTTTTCCGATTGGATCGAGGTCTGTCCGATGCGCTCACGCAACGACTGGTGGATCTGCCACTCGGTCTCGACACGTTGTTGAATGGCGCGGAACTGCGAACTGGCCGTCTTTACTCCGGTGAGTTGGGTCTGGAGGTCTGCGACGCGTTGGGTGAGCAGCTTTTCATTGGTCGCCGCTGCCGTGCAATCGGCTTCGAGCGACTGCTTCAGATCGGTGGCGAGAGCCTTGAGTTGAGTTTCGATTTCATCGACCCGGCTCTGCGCTTCGCGATAGCGGGGGTGGGTCGGCTGGTACTGTCCGCTGACCGTCGCGAGTGCGGCGTGGGCATTGAGCCGTTGGTTGAGCA
The DNA here is from genome assembly GCA_937898895.1 of uncultured Verrucomicrobiae bacterium. Classification (GTDB taxonomy): domain Bacteria; phylum Verrucomicrobiota; class Verrucomicrobiia; order Verrucomicrobiales; family DEV007; genus Arctic95D-9. The sequence continues at coordinate 3,538 of CALDKL010000724.1, forward strand.
GTTCCGAAACATGTTCCATCTCGGAGAATCCTCCCAGATTGATGACTTTCAGGGGATCGATCTCCGGATTCACCTCTTTGAGAGTCTCAACCCGGCTGCGCAGATTGAATACTTTGCCCGAAACGCTGTTGAGTTCCTCCCCCATTTTCGTGAGCCGTTCGGCGAAGAGCTGGTGATCCTGTTCGACGGTGAGCTCTGGATTCTCGCGGCGGAAGGCTTCGAGTTCCTTCTCGGCCGTGAGGGCCTTTTGATAGGCCTCGTCGGCGCGGGCGCGGAGTTCTTCGGTCGAGTGGCCCGCCTCTTCGCGCTTCTGGTCGCCCAGAAAGGTTTCGAATTCCTCGACAAAGGATTTGGCGATCCGTTGCGCTCGCACCGGATCGGGATCGAGGACACTGAGTTCGATCAATCGGGTGGGACGGATCAGACTGGCGGAGAACCGTTCTTTGCGAAGGTCTTTGAGGAGCCGTGAATCGGGGACATCCTGGCCCGCAGCTTTCAGTTTTCGGATCGATTTGGGGAGGAAACCGATGTCATTGCGAAGGCCTAGTTTGTCGATGACTCGAAGCACCATCGTATCCGAGATGATTGCCTTTTCGAGCGAATTGAGGGAGTCGAGATCGGACAGACCCATGCCCGATGGCTGGATCTGGAGGGAGCGGTCGAACATCGGATCGACGAAAACCAACGCCTTGCTCTGGAAAAGCGGTTCCGCGACCAGGTAGACATACGCGAGAGCGGCGGCGAGGCCGAGGAGGGGGAGCACGAGGAACCAGGCACGTCGGCGCTTTGCAATGCCAAGGAGGTCGTCGAGGTCGATCAGGGAGGGCACCTCGATGAGATCCCATTCCTGACGAGGTGCGAGTTCTGCCCGGCGAGAGGGACGATGAGGGGTCGAAAGGGCGTGCGAGGACATCGGGAAGGGGAACGGTCGGATAATTTTTAGAAAAGAAAAAATTTTTTGAAATTTGCTTGAATTACCCAGAAAAGCAATCAAAATCTGATAAAAATCGCAACCACGATATTTATTTTTGAGAATTTGCTATTCACGGAGCTATGATTTCTAACAGATATTATGGTTTGATCCGACTTCACTTCCTGTTGAAACTCATGGGAAGCCTT
>CALDKL010000725.1 GCA_937898895.1 uncultured Verrucomicrobiae bacterium
AAATATTTTTTTTTTTTTTTTTTTCCAATTATTTATAATTTTTTTTCTTTTCTAAAAACATCTTGAGACAATATAATAGACTGGCTTTCATTTTCTTAATTATGAAAATTATAAGCCCCGTGACGCTGAATTTCTGAATTTCAATACTCACAATAGATTTGACCTGGTTCACTCCGATGATCATTCCTATCCAACCATGGCTCGATCTCGCGAACGGCGTTGGTGACGGTGCCTCCTTTGGTCGTTCCTGTCCCCCTTTGTCCGGACTGATTCTTTCATCGGGGTGGGAAGACCTTCGGTGGACTGGGGGACGAAGGAGCGGAGTTACCCCTTTGAATCACGGCGGAGTCGCCTCATTTCGCATGGACTTCTATCACGAACCCATTCTGGCGAACGAAATTCTCGCGGCCATGGAGCCGCTCGAGGGCAAGCAAATTTTCGATGGCACACTCGGGGGAGGGGGCCATTCGGAGTTGCTCCTTCGGCATGGGGCGCATGTCATCGGCTGCGATCAGGATCAGGAGGCGCTCGATCATGCCACGAAGCGCCTCGGCGTTTTTGGGGATTCGTTTCTTCCGGTGCGGGGGAATTTTCGGGATATCGACGGGATCCTCGCCGGGGTGGGGATTGAAAGGGTCGATGGGATTCTCCTGGATCTCGGCGTGTCCTCGCGCCAACTCGACGATTTCAGCCGGGGCTTCTCCTTCCGCGAAGAGGGTCCCCTCGACATGCGCATGGATCATCGATCAGCCTTCACCGCCCGCGATCTGGTGAATGGATGGGCAGAAGAGGAGTTGATCCGCATCTTCCGCGAGTATGGCGAGGAGCGTCACGCCGCCCGGATTGCCAGGGAGATCGTGAAGGTGCGGTCGACCAAGGCCATCGACACGACTTTGGAACTTGCGGATCTCGTTGCCCGCGTGGCCCCGAAGACTTCCGGGAAGCATCCGGCGACCCGCGTTTTCCAGGCGATCCGCATTGCCGTGAACGGAGAGTTGGAGGCACTGGAGACTGCCCTGGAGAAATCGGCAGACCTCCTTGCACCCGGTGGTGTGCTCGCCATTCTGACCTTCCATTCGTTGGAAGACCGTGCCGTGAAGCGCTTCATGCATCGGCGGAGCAGTCCCCTCATCGATCGGCCCGAGTGGAGTGAGCCGAGGCCGAATCCGGAGTTCGCCTTCCACCTTCCGACCCGCAAGGCGATCGCCCCTGACGAGGAGGAAACCAAACGAAATTCGCGTTCGCGCAGCGCCAAACTGCGGGTCGCCGTGAGAGCCTGAGTCATGGAAAAGAAAAATCGATACAAGAATCGCGTGGGCGGCCTGGTGATCCTGCGAATCCTTCTCGCCGGTGCGCTGCTCCTCGCGACCGGGGCCGGTTTCGTCTACATGCGGAACGATCATGTGCTTCGCGGCAACGAGATCGGAGCGGTGGAAAAGCAGATCTCCGCCCTGGACCAGGAAATTGAGTTGTGGGAACTCCGGATCGCCGCCGTCCGTGATCGGCAGGAACTCTCCCGACGGCTGCGCTGGGTGCAGAGCGATCTTGCCGACATCGATGTTTCGAAAGTGATCGAAATCGAACCCGCCACCCCGTCCGAGGCACCGGTGGCAAGTGCCTATTGAAAGGAATGATCGCGGAGCGCTCCCTGAAAACGCGACTGGTGCTGGGCTGTTTGGGCCTCGTCACGGTGCTCAGTGCTCTGAGCGTCCGCCTCTTTTATGTGGAGGCATTCCGGAGCGAGTCGCTTTCCGCACAGGCGCGGGGGCATTACGAATACAAGGAAGTTCTCCCGGCCCGACGGGGCCGCATCTTTGATCGTTCCGGTGAACTCCTGGCGAGGAGCCAGACGGTGTTTACTCTCGTGGCGGATCTCCATCACCTCAGCGATCCGATGCTCGCCTGCATTGGTTTGGGTGAGCGCGAAAAGGTCTCGCCCCAGACCATCAAGGCGCGCTACCTGCCCGAGGAGATCGGCGGCCTGTACCGCGAGTATGTTGCGGAGAGTCTTGCCGAGGTGTTGGAGGAACCCCGCCACGAGATCGCCCGTCTCCTCAAGGGGAAGAAGCTCGGCGAAGTCGTGCTGGCGAAGAACATCGAGGACGATTTTGCAAACACCCTCGAAACGATGCTCGAGGAGAAGGAGATCGGCGGAGTCTATCTGAGGCGAGGAGAGCGCCGCTATTACCCGAGTCCGATGTCACTCACCCAGGTCATCGGATATGTCGATGAAGACGGTATCGGTGTCGCCGGGATCGAAAAGGTCTTCGATGCCGAAATGCAGGGAAAGCCGGGCTATCGGTATTCGGAGCGTGACCGCAGCCGCCGGGAGATTCATGCCTTCCGCGGAATCCAGGTCGATCCCGTCGCGGGTCGGGACGTGCATTTGACGATCAACATGGCGGTGCAGACCGTGGTGGAGCGCGAACTCGATGCCGTCATCGACCGCTTTCGCCCCAGCAAGGCCACGGTCATCCTGCTCGATCCCTCGACTTCGGAGGTGCTGGCGATGGCGAGTCGTCCCCACTTTGATCTTTCGACAAGAAAGGGGATCCGCGGGCAGGAACCGGTCCGGCGGAATCCGGCCATCGCTGATCTCTATCAGCCCGGATCCACGTTCAAGATCGTGGGCTACGGCGGGGCCTTCGACCGCGAACTGGCCGATCCCTCCACGGAGGTCGATTGCCACATGGGAGAGTACTCGCTCGATGGATTTGTCCTTAAGGATCACCACCCCTACGGTCGCCTGACCGCCCGTGTCGCCTTCGCGAAATCGTCGAACATCGGAGCCTATCTCCTCGCGCGTCCTCTCAACAAGGATCTCTTTCACCGATACGTGAAAGAGTTTGGCTTCGGATCGAAAACCGGGATCGAACTGAACGGGGAAAACGCGGGTCGCCTCATTGCGCCGGACCGCTGGTCGGCCACCTCCTTCTCGAGCCAGGTGATGGGATATGAGATTGCCGTCACTCCGATGCAGATGGCGATGGCTTGTTCGGTGATTGCGAACGGAGGGCTCTATCGCACGCCTTCGATCGTGCGTGGAGTAAAATCGGAGGACCGTGACGCGGATCTCTCGAAAGAAGCCCTTCCGACTCCACGTAGAGTCGTGAGTGAAAAGGCGGCAACCCAGGTGATGCAGTGCATGCTGGAAACGATGAGCGAACACGGCACGGGAACCAAGGGTGCCGTAACGGGATACACGGTGGCGGGCAAGACGGGCACGGCGCGCAAGCACGTGGAGAATGTCGGCTACGTGGAGGGTTGTTACGTGGCCTCGTTCATGGGCTTCCTCCCCGCAGAGAATCCTCGGCTGCTCGGCCTCGTCGTCATCGACGAACCCAAGGCGACCGGCCCGATGGTGTACGGAGGTGCGGTGGCCGCCCCCGTGTTCAAGGCGATCGCCTCCGAGGCCGTAAAGATCCTCGGAATCGAGCCGGATCGCCCGGAAGAATTGAATGCCAATCCGTCGGTGCCGCTCGCAGCGGCGCAGCCGACCAAGGGGGAGGGGCGTTGACCCGATGAAACTTTCCGAATTGATCGAAAACATCCATGTCCGGCATGTTGCGGGAACACTCGAGCGGGAGGTCTCGGGCGTCTTCTACGACTCGCGCCGTGTCAAACCCGGCGGAGTCTTTTGTGCATTGAAAGGACTCGGGCGCGACGGACACG
>CALDKL010000726.1 GCA_937898895.1 uncultured Verrucomicrobiae bacterium
GCACGCGGGGGTGGCTGAACTGGCCCGCCAGGGTCATGGCCGAGGCCGGAATCGAATCCGTAGTGTTGCTCGAGGAACTGCCGTCGTCGGGTTCGGAGGCAGATCGCGTTCCTCCGTTCTGGAAGGCTGGTCTAGCCCGCCGGGATCCGGAAGCGCAAATCGTCTGGACCTTCCGGCTCGATCCCGGAGCCTCTCTTCCGCGAGGCTATCTCGAATCGGTGCGCCAGCGCCATACCCAGTGGGCCGCTTTGCGCGGCACCCCGGAAGTGATCAAGACGTCCTTCCGGGAGGAATCCGGTCGAGCCACTGAAGTGGTCGTCGCATTGCCGGACGCGGAGGTGTGGTCCGATTTCCTGCGGCGGTCGCCCTCGGTGGTATCGACCGGCCTGTTCCTCGCTGCGGAGCTGCTCGCCTGGCTGAGGACGCTGGCGGATTCGCCCCGCCTCATCGCAAACGTGGCGTTCACCGATTTTCTCGTCTACCACCGCGACGGTATCCTTCCCTCGCTGTCCTTTTGTCCGGTCTTCGCCCTGATTCGCGAAGAAAATCCCCGCAGCGATTTTCGCATCGCCCACGATTGGCTGGAACTGCTGGCCGGTCTGCACGCCTTTCTCAAACAGGCCCGAAAAGGCCCCCTCGCTCCGATGGCTTCGGGCGACTACAAGCCCTTTCGCTCTCTCTTCCGAAACCTGGAATCCGGCAGCGACTGTCCCCTCTCGGACCGATTCCGCGAGTTCGAGGAGTTTTTTCGCTCCGAAGCGGACCTCGCCGGAAAGGCCGACTCGCCCACGCTCCCGGGGGCATTGGCGGATCGCCAGGCGCGTCCCCTCGGACCGCTCGCCCGTTTTCTTCAGGCAAAAGCACTCGAGACCGATCCGGATCGCTTTCCGCCGTCTCCCTCGCCGGGGTCCGCCTCGAGATTTTCGCCCTATGCGATGGAGGCCCTGCCTCAGAACGGGACCGCACGCATCGCCCATCTCCTTCCTCCCGAATCCTGGTTCGAACACTCGTTGGTGGATCGGCTCAATCGGCGTCTCTCCCATCCCTTTCTCAAGGCCCACCACAACTGCTTGCGGGTGCGATCCGTCTATTGCGACGAGTCGGTCACCCTGCTCGCCACCGATGCCGCCGAGACCTTGCCTCTGCCGACCCTGCTCGGTGCCCGAGGTGGGATCGACGGCACCGATCTGTTGGTGATTGCGGGGAAATTGCATCGCGTCCTGGCCCAGTTCGACAGCGCGGAATTCGATCCCGGACTTGTCTCGCCCTGGCAGATCGAGCTGCATCTGGAAAACACGGTCTCCCACCCGGGATGGGACCACCTGTTCGCCATGGAGATCACGGCCTGGCCCGCCTGGGAAATCGTCCTGCGAATCGAGCAACCGACCGAAACCCTCCTACCCGGAGCGAGCACCGAATCCTTTGCTCGGGTCCGCGAGAGCCTGAACGGCAAATTTTTTCCTGCCCTGCTCGCCTGGATGCTGGACTGGAAGCGCTTTCAGTGGGCCGCCCGGTCAGGGAGTCTGACAAACGAGCCGCTCAGTTGGGACGAACGGCTCGCCGCCCTCTTCCGTGCGGCGGCGGAGTATCTCAATTGCTCCAGTTCCGCCCAACGGGAGAAATTCCTCGCCTGGCTGGAAGAGGGTCTGGCCTCCGAGTAAACCCTCTCTGCCCGCGCCGAGGAGACCGATCCGGAGGGAAAATTGCTGGCGCGGTGGGTCGCCCGGCGTAGACTGCGCCACTCCTTGCCTGATATGGATTTCATCGATCTCAAAAGCCAGCAGAAGCGCATCCGGCCGCTCCTCGACCGCCGTATCGCCGCCGTGCTCGATCACGGGCAGTATATCCTCGGTCCCGAAGTGAAGGAACTGGAAGGCCGACTCTGCGAATTCCTGGGCTGCCGTCATGCCCTCGGGGTGTCTTCCGGTACGGACTCCCTCCTCATCGCCCTGATGGCTCTCGGCATCGGACCTGGCGATGAAGTCATCACGGTGCCCTACACCTGGATCTCCACTGCCGAAGTGATCTCGCTGATCGGGGCGAAACCTGTCTTTGTCGATATCGACCCCGACACCTGGAACCTCGATCCGACGAAACTCGCCGCCGCTATCACCGACCGCACTCGTGCGATCCTGCCCGTTGGCATCTACGGGCAGACCGCAGACATGACGGCAATCAATCGCATCGCGGCGGAAGCGGGCAACCTGCCCGTGATCGAGGATGCCGCGCAGAGTTTCGGAGCGACGCACCACGGGAAGAGATCCGGAGCGCTCTCCCTGATCGGGAGCACCTCCTTTTTTCCTTCGAAGCCGCTCGGCGGATACGGGGACGGAGGAGCCCTCTTCACCGACGACGACGAACTCGCCGAGCGGATGCGCTGGATTCACATCCATGGCCAGCAGCACAAACATTTTCATCCCGTCCTCGGGATCAACGGTCGGCTCGACACCCTGCAGGCCGCCATTCTCCTGGCCAAGCTGGATCTGTTCGAGGAAGAGATCGCCTTGCGCCAGGCTGCAGCGGAAGGCTATGCGCGGAGACTGGCCGGGGCACCCCTCACCCTTCCCGTCGTCGCACGGGAAAACACCTCGGTCTTCGCCCAATACACCGTGCTCTCCGAAGATCGCGACACGCTCCAGGCGAAGCTCTCCGCAGCAGGGGTTCCCTCGGTGCCGTACTATGCCGTTCCTCTCCATCTGCAGCCCGTCTTTGCAGGCCTGGGCCACCAGCGCGGTGACTTCCCCGTCGCCGAACGCATCGCCTCGACCGGCCTGAGTCTGCCCATGAGTCCGTATGTGACTCCGGAGGATCAGGATCGCGTGGCCAAGGCGATTCTGGATGCCCTGGACGGAGGCTCCTGAGGGAGGCCGGAAGCGACCCGGACCCGTCGAAGGAGAAACCCAAGACTCGCTCTCGGTCTGCAGCTCACTGCCCCGAGGCTTCTCCCTCCGTCTCCAGGGAAGCCATCAGGCGATCACGCAGTTCACGGACGCGGAGGATGCTTTCGGAGGCGATCGTGGCGGCACCTCCGCCGAGAGAGGAGTTGGCGAAGGGATTGTTGGCACCGTGCTGCTTCCACGGTCCGTCGGGGACTTCGTCAACGTCCACAAAACGCCAGTCGACGAGCCCGAATCCAGTGCCGAATTCCAGATAGTCGCGCACCGCCGGTGATACGTCGAGGCCCGCCCCCTTGTTGCCCTTTGTATTTGGGCGGAGGTCACCGAAGACGTAGTCCCAATCGTCGGTCTCGAAAGGCCCCACGTCTTCCCACTGCGCGTAGCAGACCTTGCCACCCATCCGGATTGCGATCCAGCGTCCCTTCAAAATGGTGCGCCCGTTGCGGTAAAAGACCTCATTGTACCACGGGATCGCCTGGGCCGAGGCTTTCGTCCCGGATTTCCCGATGTCGTTGTAGGGCAGGGCAAAATAAAAGGGATTCTGACCGGGCGTAAACTCCCTCGGAAGGAACCCTTCACGACTGTCGGGGTCGGGATTGTCGTATCCGCCGTAGTTCGAGGTCCAGCGTTTGTCCCAGGCGCTGACCGTGTTCGGCACGGGATTGCCCGGAGTGGGAAGTTCGCCAATCCAGAAAACGGTAGTGACGATGTCGAGCTTCCACGGATAGCGAGTGTGGATCTCGCGCGGCTGCGAGGGAGCGAAAACCTTTGGCAGCGTCGGTTTCGGAGGCAGGGCGGGAAACGCACCGGGAACGAGGTGGCTGCTCCGAATCGCGGCAAACGGCAGGAGGGAAGGCTCCTTCGCACGGGAAGGATTGAGCCCAATCGAGGAGGTGAGTGCCTGCGGCGTCGAGGAGACCGCCTGCAGATCCTGGGTCAATGCCGACCCTGCGTTGCATACCGCCGCAACAAGACCGAGAAAAAGGAGGACACGAATTCGGTGCGTCATGGAACAACGAAGGTCAGGAGGGTCGCCAAGCTACCAAACTCCCGTCAGAACTGGAATCCAAAATTGCAGAAAATTCCAGTAAATTCTTTAATATATGTAAATTATACAGGTTTTTGTGAATTTGCCACTCCATTGGCCGCACATCCCCCACCCCGGTTTCCGCGAGGGCACCTCTCGCGTTTACGGTTCCTTCATTTCCCCTCAGCGACCGGCGGGGACGCCATGGGAACAACCGGACGCTTGGCCGGGCGTTTCGGCAACTCGATGACGACGAGGCGGTCGGGTTCGAGAGTTTCGAGGGTCTTCAGCGCTTCGCCGCCTGCGGCATCGAAAACCTCGACCCGCTCGATCGTTTCACCAGCACCGAGTCCGACCGTGATGGTTGGCTCCAGCCCGAGGACGTGCTGCGTGGTGCGCAGGACCCAATCCGAATCGCGGGCACTGATCGCTAGTCTTGTTCCCGCTGCCTGACCGGGCAGAGAAAGCCGCAGCCAGTGCGCCGTCGATCCAGTCGCTTCGAGCCAGCGGACTTGTCCCCCGCCCTTCACGGTGAGCAAATCGGTGCTTCCATTGCCCCCGAGGTCACCCGCAACCCAGGCAACCGTATCATCGAGAAAACCACTCTGGGAACTCACGCTCGCCTCGCGGAAACCGGCCCCTCCCCGATTCAGGAAGACGCGGTCGGGAGCCAGGGCCGGAGTGCCGAGGAGAAGGTCATCGACCCCATCGAGATCGAGGTCGGCGGCCCCCAGTGAAAGGACGGGCGTTTTTACCCCCAGCCCGGCGGCTTCAGTGGCCTCCGCAAATCGCCCCTCCCCTTCATTGAGGAGAAAGCGCAGGGAGCCCGCAGGATCGGG
>CALDKL010000727.1 GCA_937898895.1 uncultured Verrucomicrobiae bacterium
TGGAGTTGCCGACTGCGGAATACGAGGTCGAGGGCGAGCTGCTTGTAAAGGGCGCACTCCATCTCGACTTCCGGATCAATGGAGAGGCGAAAGCGGTGGCGCGCCGTGAGATCGGAGAGGAAGGCATCCGGAGTCGGCACTTCGACGAGTTCCGCCGCCCGGATGAAACGACCGATTTTCTTGCCCATGGTGGACTCGACCCGCCCCCTCCGGATCGCGTCGAGCAGCTCGCCGAGGTGGGATGATTGCGCGTCTGTCAGGGTCTGCGTCGCAGCCCATCGCTCGATCTTGTCGATGCGGATGAAGTCCGCCTGGATGCCGTCGGCGATGTCGTTCAGGGAATAGGCCGTGTCATCGGCCCAGTCCATGAGCAGGCACTCGATGGATCGGAATCCGTTGCGGGCCTCTCCCGGCGCAAGATCGTGCGGAAAGGCCTGGTGTGCAGTCACGAAATCGAGAAAGGCAGCCTGATCGGCGTAGAGGAAATGATTTCGCTGCTCGGGCACTTCGCCGAAGAGCGTCTTGTATTTGAGCACCCCGTCCATGAGGGCACGGGTCGGATTCATCCCCCGGTCGGGTCCGAAGAGAATCTTCGTGAGGATGCGCAAGGTCTGGGCGTTGCCCTCGAAGCCGCCGTGGGCCTGCATGAGCCGGTGGAGAGTGCGCTCGCCGGTGTGGCCAAAGGGCGGATGCCCGATATCGTGAGCAAGACAAACCGCCTCGACGAGATCCGGATCGATCCGGTAATCGGATCGGAGAAACGGCGACGTGCGATTGAGCCTGTCGCAAAGGCTGCGTCCGATCTGGGCGACCTCGATGGAGTGGGTGAGACGAGTGCGGTAAAAATCGTATTCCCCGCTGAAAAAGACCTGGGTCTTGTTCTGCAGACGACGGAAGGCCGAGGTGTGGATGATGCGATCACGGTCGATCTGAAAGGCACTGCGGTGCTCGCCTTCCTTTGCCGGCTCGAGCCGCTCGAGCCGTTCCTCGTCCGTTTCGCGGTAAAACTCGTTCTTCATCCCCGGTCGCCTCGGAGACTATCCCGGCCCGACAAGAGGGGCAATGCGCTCTTTTCCGACAATTCCGGTCAAGGGAAGGTTGTTTCTATTGATTATTATGGTAATTATAATAAATTTGTATAAAGCAGCAATGATTTCGCGATACGAGATCAAGGGTCGAATTGGACGCGGCGGAGTCGGCGCGGTCTACGAGGCATTTGATCATCGCCTCCGCCGTGCGGTCGCGATCAAGCGTCTCCTGTCAGCCGAAGAATCGAGCGAGAGCGATCCTGCCTCGGTCGGAACACTGGCCCGGGAAGCGCTCGCCCTCGCCGCGTTCCAGCATCCGAACGTGGTTTCCATTTTTGAATTTGGCAACGATGAGGAGGGTCCTTTTGTCGTCTTTGAGCTGGTGAAAGGAGACACCCTCAAGTCGATCGTGCTGCAGAATGCCTTTTCCGTCGAGGATTTCACGGCGTTTGTCGAGCAGGCCCTCGAGCCTCTCCTCTCTGCGCAGGAATTGAATCTCCTCCATCGCGACCTCAAGCCGAGCAACATCATGCTGAGCTGGCTGCCCTCGGGTCGATTTCAGGTGAAATTGCTCGATTTCGGCCTCGCAAAATTCAGTGAGGCACCGTCCCCGCAGACGCTCGATCAGGCAGGGTCCTTCCTCGGGTCCATCGATTATATCGCGCCCGAGCAGATCGAGGTGGGACCGCTCGACCAGCGCACCGATCTCTATTCGTTTGGCTGCGTCTGCTATTTTGCCCTGACGCAACGCGCCCCCTTTTCGGGCGATTCCGTCGCCGAGACAATGACGCGGCACCTGCGGCATCAGGTCGTCCCGATCCGGGAGCTGCGGCCGGACCTGCCTCCGGCCCTCGGGGAGTGGATCATGACCCTGATCTCGCGGGAACCGGCGGATCGCCCCGCGAACGCGACGGAGGCTCTCGCCGCATTCGAGCAAGCCAAAGTCGCACCTCTCGTCGCGGTGGCGACCCGGCCAGCACTCGCGATGGTCGCTCCCGCGCGAGCAGGCATTTCCGTGGAGAACGATTCGCCGACGGGGAAAACGCTCCGGATCGAATCAACCGCCTGCCAGATGGGGCGGCCGCGTGGCAGAGATTCCCGGCGTCTGGCCACGGGAAACGTTTCGAGTCATCATCGCCCCACTCCGCTGCGGCGACGGATCGATGGTCAGGCGCGAACGAAACGGCATCTCTTTGCGGCGGGGGTGGTGGCCATGCTTGCCCTCGGGGTTCTCGCGGGTGCCGCAATGCTCCGAGTGCCTCGCATCGAAATACCCGCATCGGATGTTCCCAGAGCCCCGGGCACCCTGCAACCGTTCCGGATCGAACGGGCCGCCAATGCCCCGATTCCCCCATGGAACAATCTTCATCCCGCTCCTTCGCCCGTCGCTCCGCCGGTGCCCGGAGTCGATCTGGTCTCCCACTATCTCCTCCGTGACGGAACCCTATCAACCGAACAAAAGCGCCACCCGGCTGATCGGACTGCCGTCGCGGCGGTACAGAACCGCGTTGTCGGTCGGAGTCCCGGCCACCTTCTCCTGGCGGCGGAAAAGGAGAATCTCCGTCCCATCCTTGCCCTGAATGAGAGAGGGAGGGCGAGAATCGAGTGCGATCCCGGCCAGTCCCTCTCCGTCGCATCCGAAGAGGCGCTTGCCGACGCGGTGTTTCTCGAGGAACTGACCGTGGCCATTCTCATCGACCCATCCCCTGACAAAACCACCGATGTCGCGAGGATCGCTTTGATCGGACCGGGCGGCCCCGGAGACAAGGTGCTGCTTCGACTCGAGTCTGACGGCGCAGAGATACGATTTCATCTCGAGCGCTCCGGTCAGGTGAGCACGACGTCCTGTCCGTGGGTGCCGGGGAGCGAGGGAGTCGCGATCCTCCAGTGGGACGGTGGTCGCGGACGCCAGAATCTGTTTGTCAAACAGGGCAGGACACCCCTGGGAATTGCTGGAGAAATCGAGACTGCGGCCCAGGGAAGCTTCACCCTCGGCGGACAGGATTTCGGATACCTCGCCGGGGCGGACAACCGGGAGCGCAAGGGATACGTGCGCCTGGGCGATCTCGTGATGATCCGAGGATTGCTGATCTCGACGGAGCGCGAAGCCCTCGCCGCCGCGCTTCTGAAATGATCCGTTTCGGAAACCGCGTTTCGGAAACCGGGCGACGCGATTGCGGTTTGGCGTCCCTTTCATTTGCCGAACCCGGTGGGGACGTGTTTGAGTCCCCCATCTCATTCGTCAATCGGGAATGCCCTTCCACCCCCTCCAGGATTCCAAGTCAGATCACTCGCAGCTCGCCGATCTCGGCCTGCTCGTGATCCGCCTGCTCACTGCTGCGACGTTTGCCTACTACCAACTCGTCCATCATTTGCAGCTCGCCCTCGCCCATCTCTGGGACGGGTCGGAATGGAATCTCGTCAGCCAGTTCACTGAGCGAGGCTTTCCCCTGCCCTCGATCCTGGCTGCGTCGGCCATCGGCCTCTTTGCCGCCAACTTGCTCGGGTTCCTCCTTGGATTTTTCACTCGGTTCAATTCCCTGCTCTTGGCGCTCATGACCGGGTTTGTCCTCCTTTCGGCGATTTCCCTCTCGCCCACCCTCAATCCTCAGACCCTCGTCCTCTATCTCGCCGTCTTTGCCGGATTTGCCTTTGGTGGAGCGGGAAACGCCTCGCTGGATTTCCTTCTCGCGGGGAGGAAAGCCCGTCGGCGAGCGGTGTGAGAACTCGCCGAGGAATCAAAAGGCGGCGAAATTCCCCTTGAAAGCAAGGGCTGGAGCCGCGTTGATCCCGGATGCCTTCCTTTGAAGAACTAGGACTCTCCGGCCCGGTCCTCCGGGCCATCACCAGAACCGGCTACACGGAGCCGACCCCCATCCAGGCCCAGGCCATTCCCATCGCCCTCGGGGGCAAGGATATCGTCGGCGCCTCCCAGACCGGAACGGGCAAGACGGCTGCCTTCGGCCTGCCCATCATTTGCCAGATGAAGCCATCGACGCGGCCCCAGTGCCTCGTCCTCGAGCCGACCCGCGAACTCGCCGCCCAGGTCGAGGACCAGATGAACGTCTTCTCTTACTACAAACCTCTCAACGTCGTGCTCCTGCACGGAGGGGTCGGCTACGGACACCAGATCGAAGCGCTCGAGAACAAGCCGGACGTCATCATCGCCACCCCCGGTCGCATGCTCGACCACATGGAGAAGGGCAATCTCGACCTCAGCGATGTCAAGTTCCTCGTCCTCGACGAAGTCGACCGCATGCTCGACATGGGCTTCCTCCCCGATGTGAAACGCATCATTGATCAGTGTCCGAAGGATCGGCAGACCCTCTTCTTTTCCGCAACGATGCCCCCTGCGATCCAGACGCTCGCGAACTGGGCGCTGCGCGATCCCGTCTCTGTCGAAATCGGCGAGCGCCGCTCTCCCGCCGAGACGGTGACCCACGCCTTTTACCCCGTCGGCATGGATCAGCGCGACGACCTCATCATCGAACTGATCAAACAGACCGGTTACGAGAGCATGATGATCTTCACCCGCACGAAGAAGGAGGCCGACGCGCTCCTCCCGCGGATCGAGGCGATCGAGGGCACCCGCCCCGCCGCCCTGCACTCCGACATCAAGCAGAGTGACCGCACCAAAGCCCTCCAGGGGTTCCGCGACGGCACCTACAACATCATTGTCGCCACCGATATCGCCGCCCGCGGCCTAGACATCTCGGGCGTCACCCATGTCATCAATTACCGCGTCCCCGAAAATCCGGAGGACTATGTCCACCGCATCGGGCGCACCGGACGAGCCCAGAAAGAGGGCGACGCCTTCACCATCCTCACCGCTGACGAATTGGAAAACGCCCGTTCCGTCGAGCATTTTATCGGACAGAAGATCGAGCGTCGCAAGCTCGAGAGCTTCGCCTATCACTACACCGCCCTGCTCGAGGACAACCCGCAGAAGCACAGGAAAAAACGCCCGCCGGCACCGAAACGCCGGAGGTGAGGAATTCTGACATTGAAGAACAGAAGAGTTCAGCAGCATGAAGTACGCAATCTGCAACGAGACCTTTCAGGATTGGCCCTTCGAGAAGGCTTTCGCCTACGCCCGCTCCGTCGGCTACACGGGCATTGAGATCGCGCCATTCACCCTCGCGGCACCACCGGCGGAGTTGGGTTCCGAATACCGCAGCGCGCTTCGCGGTCAGATCCGCGACGCCGGACTGGAGTGCGTCGGCCTTCACTGGCTCCTCGCGAAGACGACCGGCTTCTACCTGACCACCCCCGACGAGGCCGTGCGCAAGCGCACCGGCGAGCGCCTCGCCGAGCTTGCGATGCTCTGCGGCGATCTCGCGGGCACGATCATGGTCCTGGGTTCGCCGCAACAGCGCAATCTCCTCCCCGGCATCTCCCACGAGCAGGCTATGGACTTCGCCGCCGACACGATCCGCCAGGCCATGCCGGTGCTCGAGGATCGCGGCGTCACCCTCGCCCTCGAGCCGCTTGCTCCGAGCGAAGGCGATTTTCTCAATACCGCCGCCCTCGGCATCGAACTCGCGAAGAAGGTTGACTCGCCAAACTGTCGTCTTCATCTCGACGTGAAGGCGATGTCGAGCGAAGCCGACCCCATCGAGAAGGTGATCCGCGACAGCCGCGACTGGATTGCTCACTTCCATGCGAACGATCCGAATCTGCTCGGACCGGGCATGGGTGAGGTCGCCTTTGATCCCATTTTCAAGGCACTCCGGGACATCGCCTACGATGGCTGGGTCTCCGTTGAGGTATTTCGCTACGAACCTGGCATCGAGACGATCTGCGAAGAGAGCATCCGCTACATGCGCCAGGTCGAGGAGAGAGTGTGAAGGCGGCGCAATGCGCGGGACTCCGATCCGTCGAACTTCGATCTTCTCACCGCGTTTCCGACATTGCCCTCTCCGCAGAAGCGGAAAAACATCACCTCATCGGATTCACCGATCCTCGGTTTTCACCGGAACCGTGAGTTCCCCCACTCGCCGAAATGGCCGCTTCTTTCACCTACGAGCAACTCAGTGGAGAATCGATTCGTCCTCATCTCCGCGAACTCGGCCAACTGCGCATCGCCGTATTCCGCGAGTTTCCCTATCTCTACGACGGCGATCTCGACTACGAGGAGCACTATCTCGAAACCTACGCAAAGTCCCCGCGCAGCCTCGTCGTCCTGCTCCGAAACGAAGGCCTCCTCGTGGGAGCAACGACCGGCCTGCCGATGTCCGACGAATCTCCCGAGTTCCAGGCACCGTTCCTTTTGGCAGGCTACGACCCGGAAGAAGTCTTTTACTTCGGCGAGTCCATCATCCTGCCCGAATGCCGCGGCCAACGAGCCGGACACGAGTTCTTCCGCCGTCGCGAAGAACATGCGCGTCGTCTCGGTCCCTTTCGTTATACGGCTTTCTGCGCGGTGGATCGTCCCGCCGACCATCCCCTGCGCCCCGTCGAATACGTGCCCCTCGATGCCTTCTGGACCCGCATGGGCTACACCCGCCATGCGGAACTCCGCTGTGTATTTGAATGGAAGGAAATCGGCGAAGCCGCGCCGACCGGCAAGGGCCTGACCTTCTGGGTCCGAGAGTGGCCGTGAAGGCAGCAGAGAAGTCTGCGGGAGAACGAGGGTGTTCTTTACAGAAGCGGCGATCTCTCTAAGATGCGGAATGCCCGCGAAACCCAGATGGGTGGTGACCCCGCCTCCCGACCCCGCTATCACCCGCGAATACGCGGGAGACTTCGGGCTCGCGCCTGTTGTGGTGGCCCTGGCCCTGCAACGCGGGCACACGGATCGGGAGCGATTCGAACGCTTCCTCTATCCCCGGCTCCAGGATCTGCGCGATCCCCATTCCCTTTCCGGAGTCGAAACCGCCGTGCGGCGCATCCTGCAGTCTATCGACCGGGGTGAGTCGGTCGTGCTCTACGGCGATTACGATGTCGACGGAGTCAGTTCCCTCGCACTCCTCAGCTCGGTGTTGCGTGCCTATGGCCTCGAGCCCCACCCCTTCCTACCGACCCGGCTCGAGGAAGGATACGGCCTCAGCCGGAAAGGCCTCGAAAACTGCCTCGAGAAGCACGCTCCCGACCTGCTCGTCGCCGCCGACTGCGGCACCAATTCGCGCGAAGAGGCGCGCCTGCTCCGCGAGCGAGGGATCGACCTCATCATCCTCGACCATCACGAACCCTCCCCTGACGGAGTGGCCGAATGTGTCGCTCTCGTCAATCCGAAGCTCGGGGACGGCTTCCACTACCTCTGCACCGTCGGCGTGGTTTTCAAGATCGCCCACGCCCTGCTCCGCGCACGGCCCCTCCCTGGCTTTGACCTGAAAGAACATCTCGATATCGTCGCCCTCGGAACCATCGCCGACATTGTCCCGCTCGAGGAGGAAAATCGCCTCTTCGCCCGGCGTGGTCTCGCCCAGCTCGAGCGGACGATACACCCCGGCCTCGTCGCCCTCAAGGGCGTCGCCGGAGTCACCAGCCCGATCCGCACCCACGATGTTGGTTTCAAGCTCGGACCCCGTCTCAATGCCTCCGGACGCCTCGATACCGCCGAGGCTTCTCTCAATTTGTTGCTTTGCCAGGATCTAATGACGGCGAGGCAGCTTGCAGAATCCCTCGACCGCCAGAATCGGGAACGGCAGGAACTGGAACTGGCCACCCGCGAGGATGCGGAGCGGCTCCTCGCCGCCCTTTCCTCCGAAAAAAGAAGCCACGCCATCGTCGTTGGCTCTCGGGGTTGGCATCCCGGAGTCGTCGGCATCGTTGCCTCGCGAATCTCGAAACAATACCACCGACCCACCTTCGTCATCGGCATCGACGAGACCGGACTGGGAAAGGGCAGCGGGCGCAGCATCCCGGGCATTTCCCTGGTCGAGGCACTGGATTCCTCCCGCTCTCTCATCGAGACCGGCGGGGGCCACGAAATGGCCGCAGGCGTGAGCTTGCGTGAAGAGAATCTCGACGCCTTTCGCGAGGCGCTCATCCGGAGCGTGATCGATCAGGCCGACGCCGACACCCTCGTGCCCAAGCTGTTCATCGACGCGGAAATCCGATTTCCCGAACTGACCCTGGCATTGCTCGACAGCTATGAGTTGCTCAGACCTTTCGGCATGAACAACCCGCAGCCGGTTTTCATGTCCACCTCCGTCCGGGTCCTCGGCGAACCGCGCGTGATCAAGGAGAAGCACCTCAAGTTCCGCTTCGAGCAGGACGGTATCGTGCACGATGCGATCTATTTCAACGGTGCCGACCTCGATCTGCCGAAGCCGCCCTGGGACATCGCCTTCCTCATCGATCGCAGCGAATATCGGGGTCGCGAACAAGTCAGCATCGTGCTCCAGGCCGTGCGAAAGGCATGAACCGGCGCGGCACTGCATCCGGCGCATTCACCCTTTTCGAGAGGCCAGCATTTTCTCCGCGAGGGCGAGCGTCTCGGGTCCGACCCCGCCGAGCATGCGGGCGAGTTCGCTGACGCGCGCCTTGCCCGCGACGGGCTCGAGCCGTGAGTTGGTCGTGTCGTTCTCGATCTCCTTTATCACGAGGTAATGCCGATGGGCGAGGGCCGCAACCTGGGGCATGTGGGTGATCGCAACGACCTGGTGGCGGTCTCCGAGGAAGGACATCTTGCGACCCACCGCGACCGCAATTTCACCTCCGACATTCGCGTCGATCTCGTCGAACACCATGAGGGGGATGCGATCCTGGTCGGCGAGGGCGCTCTTCACCGCCAGCATTACGCGCGACATTTCCCCGCTCGAGGCAATGACGCGGAGCGGTTTCATCGGCTCGCCCGGATTGGGTCCGAAGAGAAAGTCGATCCCCTCGAAGCCGCGCGGCCCCTGCCCGGCGAAACGCTCCACCGCGATCTCAAAGCTCGCGCGATGGAAGCCGAGATCCATCAGGTGCGTGACGATCTCCTTCGCCAGCGCCGGAGCAGCCTTGGCGCGTTTTGCGGACAGGATCTCGCCGACCCTCGCGGCGGCCCCGGCAGCACTCTCGACCGCAGCGGAAAGGCGGAGCAACTCGGCCTCGCGTCCGTCCACCGAGGCCAGCCGACTCCGCGCCCGTGCCTCGTAGGCGAGGACCTCTTCGACGGACTGTCCATACTTGCGTTTCAGGGTCTCGATCTCGTCGATACGGCGTTCCATGCGAGCGGCCTCGACCGGGTCGATCTCGAGATCCTCGGCATACTCGCGCAAACTTGCTTCGAGTTCTTCGATTTCAACGCGGGCCGACTCGAATCCGGCGAGACGCTCGCATACCGAAGGATCGAAGCGCTCCAGCTCCCGCAGGCAGCGCTGGACGTTGCCGAGATTGGCCGAGGCCGCATTGAGAAGATCGACGGCCTGGTTCGCATTTTCGACGAGGCGCGAGGAATTCTGAGATTGTCGGTAACGCAACTCGATCTCGCCGATTTCGGATGGATCCAGACTGGCAGCGGCGATTTCTTCGACCTGAAAGCGAAGCAGTTCGATCTCCTGATCGCTGACGAGGCGCTGGTTTCGGAATTCGTCGAGTTCGTGTTTCGCCGCCGTCCACACCTCGTAGGCCTCGCGGTACTCACGGCGCTCGGGAAGGGCATGGGCATAGGCATCGAGCATGGCGAGCTGGCGTTCCTGCGAGAGGAGCGACTGGTGTTCGTGCGGACCGTGCAGGTCCACGAGCAGTGCCCCGAGCGATTTCAGGAGCGCCAGGGTGCAGGGAGAGCAATTCACAAACTGCTTGTTGCCCGATCCGAAAACCCGCTTCACCACCAGCGAATTTCCCTCGCAGGGCTCGAGCCCGGCAGCCTCGAGGAGACTGTTGATCGGATCGAGGTTGGAATCGAGTTCAAAGACCGCTTCCACCGAGCAGAGGCTCTCGCCCGTGCGGATCAGGTCGTGATTGGCTCGCTCGCCGAGGATGAGTTTCAGCGCCCCGACGATCATCGACTTGCCGGCCCCGGTCTGGCCAGTGACGCCGATGAGACCGGACCCGAGTTCCCAGGTGAGGTCGTCGACGAGAGCGAGGTTCTTGATTTTTAGGACCGAGAGCATTGCGCGAGGGAAGCGTCGGCAGTATGGAACAGACCGCCACGGCACGCAATGGAGACCCGCGCGGAAATCACCTTCCTCGGCACCGGCACCTCGATCGGGGTGCCCGTGATTGGCTGCGACTGTCCCGTCTGCACCTCCGGCGACCCCCGGAACCAGCGTCTCCGCTCCTCCATCCATGTGCGCTCACCTGAAGTCTCGCTCATTGTCGATACCGGCCCCGACTTCCGCCAACAGTGCCTGCGCGAGGACATCCGCCATCTCGACGCGGTCCTCTTCACCCATGCCCACAGCGACCACATCATGGGTTTCGACGATCTGCGCCGCTTCACTGTGCGGGAGGATGAGGAAATCGCAATCCACGCGACCGGAGAATGCCTCGAGCGACTCCACGCGGCTTTCGCGTATGTTTTCGACGGCGAGAACCGCTACCGGGGTTACCTCAAGGCCGCTTCGTATGTGATCAACGGTACCTTTTCCGTCGGCGATCTCGAGGTGACCCCGTTGCCCATCTCTCACGGCAAGGTCGAGACGATTGGCTTTCTGTTTTCAAAAGCGGGCGAACGACTCTTTGCCTACATCCCCGATGCCAAAGAACTGCACGAGGAAAGCAAACGCCTCCTCGCCGGGCTCGACTTGCTCATTCTCGACGGGCTCCAGCCAGAACCTCACTGGACCCACCTCTCGACCGGCGAAGCCGTCGCCCTCGCGCACGAACTCGGCATCGGCAAGACCTGGCTGACCCATTTCTCTTGCCGCGTCGACTACCGAACCCTCGAACCGACCCTACCGGAAAACGTGCGGCTCGCGTGGGACGGGTTGAGGTTGGTTTGTTAGTCAGCTTAATTCGCCACCACGTTCACGAGTCGGCCCGGAACGACGATGACTTTGCGCACGGTGAGACCTTCGGTGAAGGATTTCACCTTGTCGCTGGCAAGGGCGAGTTTCTCGACCTCTTCGTTCGGGGCACCGTTGGCAATGAACATCTTGTCGCGGACTTTGCCATTGACCTGCACGACGATCTCGATCTCGTCTTCGATCAGCTTTTCCGGATCGTAGCTCGGCCACGACTGGTTGGCGAGATCGGTGCCGTCGACGGATGCGAACGCCGCCGCGAGTATTGCATTCAGCTCTTCGGTGAGATGTGGGGCGAAGGGGTTCAGCACCTTTAGCAGCAACACGACGGAGGAAACGGGCACCCGATCAAGCCGGGTCAGCTCGTTGGTGCAGACCATCATCTGCGAGATCGCGGTGTTGAAACACATGGCCTCGACGTCCTCGCCGACCTTCCTGATCGTGGCATGGACAACTTTTTCTGTCGCTTTGTCAGGATCGATCTCGGCAAGCTTTGTATTGAGGGTCCACTCGTCCTCCTGATTCGACTCCATCACGAGACGCCAGACGCGGGCGAGGAAGCGATAGACACCTTCGACGCCTTTCATCGACCAGGGTTTCACCTGCTCGAGCGGTCCCATGAACATCTCGTAAAGGCGTAGCGAGTCCGCTCCGTATTCGGCGACAACATCGTCCGGATTGACGACATTGCCACGCGACTTCGACATCTTCTGCCCGTCTTCACCGAGGATGAGGCCCTGGTTGACCAGCTTCTGAAAGGGTTCGGGAGTGCCGACATGACCAAGGTCGAAGAGCACCTTGTGCCAGAATCGCGCGTAGAGCAGGTGGAGCACGGCGTGCTCGGTACCACCGACGTAGAGGTCTACGCCGCCCGGTTTTCCATTCCCGCCCAACCAGTATTCCTCGGCCTCGCGGCTGAGGAAGCGCCCGGCGTTGTGCGCATCGCAGTAGCGAAGATAATACCAGCATGAACCGGCCCATTGCGGCATCGTGTTCGTCTCGCGGGTGACGCCGTTTCCTAGATCGACCCAGGCGGTCGCTTTCGAGAGGATCGGCTCGGGGCTGCCGCTCGGTTTGTAGTCTTCCAGCTCGGGAGCGAGGAGAGGCAGTTCGGATTCAGGAATGGCCTCGTGATGGCCGTCCTTCCAGACGATGGGGAAAGGTTCGCCCCAGTAGCGCTGGCGCGAGAAGAGCCAGTCGCGCAACTTGAAATTCACGGTCTTCTTGCCGAGAGCCTTTTCCGCGAGCCAGGCGATGATGCGGGCCTTGGCCTCGGTCGTGGCAAGGCCGTCGAGGAACCCGGAGTGAATGGCGGTGCCGTTGCCAGTGAAGCAGGTCTCCGTGTTTCCTTCCGGAGCGCTGACCACCTCGATCACCGGAATTCCATACTGCTTCGCAAACTCGTAGTCCCGCTCATCATGCCCCGGCACGGCCATGATCGCGCCGGTGCCGTAGCTCATCATGACGTAG
>CALDKL010000728.1 GCA_937898895.1 uncultured Verrucomicrobiae bacterium
TCTCCCAAGTGGCCGCAGATCGATGCCTATTCACGGCTCCTCCATGATTACGGACAGGTCCTCTCGAGCGCACGGCGGATGCTCGTTGAACAATTGCAGCCCCGCGCCGCCGAGGCACAGGCCCGCATCGGCGGGGGTGGAGAAATCCTGACATTGCACTATGAAAGTGCGAGCGGAGAGGGCGACGATCTCCTCACCCTGCTCGAATCGCGGCGAGAGGAGGAGTTGCGCAAACGCCAGACGGCAGCAGGCCCCCACCGCGACGAACTCGCCCTTCTTCTCCAGGACAAGCCCGCTGCGAAATTCGCGAGCGAGGGCCAGCAGCGCACCGTCGCCCTCGCCCTGAAACTTGGGCAGGCCAATCTCTTCCTCGAAACGCGGCAGGAGCCCCCCGTAATGCTGATCGACGACATCTTCGGTGAACTCGACCCAGGGCGACGCAATGCCCTCATGGCAAACTGGCCCTCCGCCTCGCAGAAACTCATCACCACGACCCACCTCGACTGGCTCGATGAACGCTTCGCCGATGCAAAGCGACTCCATGTCGAGGAGGCTCGGGTGGAATGAAGCGGGCCGATTTCGGACGAAGGTCGACTCCACTCCAAGCCGGGTTCCACGAATTGCGAATGGCTTCGGAATTCCAAAACGCTTGATCCTTCTCAGAACCTTGTGCAACCGAACGCTTGGCCTCTGCTTCAGGGCCCTTCTGGAATGCTGCGTTCTCCGCCTTCCCCATGTGGGAGCGTCCGTGCCCCACCTGAAACGGATGGTTTGGTCGAAACAATCGCCTGCCCTGTGTGACTGGGGAGAGGAGTCGGAATGGCAGAGAACGTTGCGATTTCCGCCGAGGATCGGATGGAAAAGGGAACCTTTTTCACCGATACACCCTCACCACCCGACTCGTGATCCCCGTGAGAATTTCCCAGGGAATCGTGCCCGCCTTCTCGGCGATCTCCTCCACAGAAATGTCCTCATCCCCCTGACAACCGATCAAAACCGCCTCGTCTCCGCGCTTCACTCCATCCATCCGGGAAACATCCACGAGGATCTGGTCCATCGTGACTCGACCGAGAAGGGGGCACCGTTTCCCTCCGACGAGGACCGAGACACTCTGCCCCGAAAGATGGCGCGGATAGCCGTCGCCGTAGCCCGCAGCGAGGGTCGCGACGCGGGTGGGACGACTCGTCACAAAGGTGCGGCCATAGCTGACGCCGGTGCCCGCAGGCAAATCGCGGACCAGGGTAACACGCGTCTTCAGGCTCATCACCGGCTTGAGGTCCCTACCGACCCTGGGTAGGGGCGAAACCCCGTAGAGAGCGAGGCCCGGACGCGCGAGGGTGGCGAATGGCATCTCCTCCTGAAATCCGAGGAGTCCGGCGCTGTTGCTGAGATGGATGTGGCAGCCGGGCTCCGGGCGCACCGATTCGAGGAGGCTCCGAAATCGGGCGATCTGATTGCGGGTGAAGAGCTTGTCCTCGTCCGCAGATGGGAAGTGACTCGCGATGCCATCGAGGCGACAGAACGGATCGCGGCGGATGCGCTCGACAAGAGCGGGAAATGCATCGGGCAAGGCTCCCATGCGCCCCATGCCCGTGTCGACGACGGCATGAAGTCGCGCGGCAAGGCCGAGCTTCTCCGCCGCAGCGGAGTAGGCATCGACTTCCTCGGGAAGGGAGACGGATCCGTGGAAACCTTCGGCCACAATCAACTCCACTTCCTCGGGGGCGGCAGGCCCCAGGATGAGAAACTCGGCTGCCCTGCCTCCGACAGCAGCCCGGGCGCATTTCGCCTCGTGGAAATTGGCGACTCCGAACCAACTGAACCGATCCGCGAGGGCGGCGACGACCTCTGGCAGGCCGTGCCCATAGGCATTCGCCTTGACGATGGCCATGATCCCGCAGCCTGGCCCTGCGAGAGAGGCGAGGACCCTGGCATTTTCACACAGAGAGACAAGGTCAACCTCAGCTCGGCAGCGCGGAGGGGGATCGGCAGGCAGCGGGTTCGTCATTTCCGTGCCGCAAGCTCCTTCCGGACGGGTTCAAAATCGCCTTCCTCACAGCAACGCACAAATCCCTCACAGTAGGCCTTGAGCTTGTCCCAGACGATACGGATTTCCTCCGATTCCTCCGCAGAAATGTCGTTGTCCTGGGCGGCACGGGCGACGGCGTCGAGGAGCCCTGCGAATTGCTGTACGATCTGGTGGGTTGCGGGAACTACGGAATATCCCTTTGTGGGGCAGGACTTTGGATTCCTAACAAAGTACCCACCAGCCCTCTGACAGAGCCATTCGACAATTCCGGTGTGACGGGTGATTTGCACGAGTTCCTCGACCCGGTCGAGGGGACTGCGGCTGCCCGACCCTCCGCCGTCCGGGGGCTGTGCCCATTTGTAGACGAGGGAAAGCGAGACGCCGAGGGCAGCGGCGATTTCTTTCGGGCTGACGTTCGGACTGTCGAATGCCTCTTTGAGAACTTCGTGCGACTCCATGCTGAGCAACAGTGTGCCCGAAGCGGAGGAGCATGACAAGCGACGAAACGCGCCCTCTCTTCCGCAACAGGCATCGCGGGGCAACCGGGGCCGGACCCGTCTCGGCTCTCATCCGCCACCAGTCCCCCTCGAGGGTCGAGGGCGCGATCAGGATCCTTCAAACGCAGCCTCCACGAGGACGGCGGCGAGCGTTTGGGTTGCTTCGTCGAGGGAGGCGTTGGCGGCCTTGAGAGCCCTGGCGTCGCGGATCGGTCCACCGAGAACCGCTCTCACCCTCTCGGCAGCGGTCGCGATGGCAGCGTGGTCCTCGGGGAGAAGGCGATCTCCGACGGCAGCGAGAGCCTCGTCGACAGCGGGCAGGAGTTCTTCGCTCTTCATCCGGGCCTCCGTCCAGACACGCTCGTTCAGATCCTCAAACGCGAAGTCTACCGATTCGCTGATCATGCGTTCGACGGCAGCATCCTCGACATCGACAGCCGCATCGCGAATTTCGAGGAGGTGATCGGTACCCGTGGCGGTGTCACGGGCTAAAACCTCGAGGAGGCCGTCGCGATTGATGGAAAACTGAACGCCGACACGGGCACTCCCCTTTGGTCCAGGGGTGAAGGGGACGACGATCTCGCCGATCTGCCAGTTGTCCTTCGCCAGTTCACGCTCGCCCTGGAGAATGCGGATGGCCATGGAGGGTTGGCGGTCGACGGCGTTGGTGAAAAGTTCCCCGGCCTTGACCGGGATGGTGGAATTCCGCGGGATGATGACATTCATCAATCCACCAAAGGTCTCGATGCCGAGAGAGAGAGGAGTGACGTCGACGAGGAGAATCTGCCGGATTCGGCCACAAAGCATTCCAGCCTGGATCGCGGCACCGAGGGCCACGGCCTCGTCGGGATGTTGGGAGTAATCGGGCTCGAGGTGGAACCACTCGCGCAAGGTTTCACGAACAAGCGGGATGCGGGTGCTGCCTCCGACGAGGAGGAGCCGCTGCACCGGACCGCCCCCTTTTTCGGCAGCCTCGGCGAAAGCTCGGCGGCAAATCGGCGCGGTGCGCTCGATGAGGGGCCGGGCGATGCGCTCGAAGTGCTCGCGGGAGAGTTCGGTCTCGTAGCTGTTTCCGGCGCGGAAAAAAGGGAGACGCACGACGACGAGATCCTCGCCGCTGAGGGCTTCCTTGGCCTCACGGGCTCGGATGAGGAGGACGGCGGCCTCGGAGTCGGTGAGTTCGCCGAGGTGAAGCTCGTCGGCGAGATAGCGGGCGAGCGCGAGATCGATGTCGTCGCCCCCGAGCCGGGTATCTCCAGCCGTGGCAATGACTTCGAAAAATCCGTCGCGCATCTGGAGAACGGAGAGGTCAAAGGTGCCGCCACCGAGGTCGTAAACAGCGACGGTGGAGGATTCATCGAGGCGGTCGAGACCATAGGCAAGTGCCGCAGCGGTGGGTTCGTTGAGAAGTCGCTCGACAGTGAGGCCCGCCATTTCGGCGGCCTTCCGGGTGGACTCGCGTTGGGCGTGGTTGAAATACGCGGGAACGGTGACGACGGCGCGACGCACGGGATGCTCGAGAGCTTCCTCAGCGATGTCACAAAGCCGTCGCAGGAGGAGGGCCGAGACGTCTTCGGGGGTGACTTGGGTGTTCTCGTCGATCCGGATGAGAATCTCGCCGCGCGGGCCGGGAACAAGCGAGTACGGTGTGCTGGCACACTCGTCAGCGGTAAGGTCCGCGAAGGGGCGGCCCATGAAACGCTTGATGGAAGAGACGGTGCGCCGGGGAGCGAGAGCCCGGGTACGCAGAGCCTCGGTGCCAATGAGAGGACTGCCTCTGAGCGGCCACGAGACACACGAAGGCAGGAGACGGGCCCCCGTCTCATCGGCGAGGACAATGGGGAATCCGGAATCGACCACGCCGACGAGGGAATGGGTCGTTCCGAGATCGATCCCGATGATGAGGTCGTCTTCACTCATAGCCGACAGGTTCGCGTCAGGTGCCGAGGAGGGCAAGAAGCCTCTCGCGACATTGTTCCTCCCAGCGTTTGAGGAATTTCAACTCTCCGAGGGCCCGTTGCGCTTCGCGGCAGTCTCCGGATCGAGCCCGCTCCTCGAATTCCGCAAAACGGTCCGTGAGCGCTCCTTTCATCGGCTGGATCTCCTGAAGGAGCGTCTGGATCGCCAACTGGGCGGCGACCGCTTCCTTCGCGAGGACCGCACGGGCGAGGGCGGTGGTGGCTTTGCGGTGTTTGGTGAGGAGGGCGTCGATGGTCGTCAGAACGGGACCGATTCGGGCAAAGAGATCCATCAGGTTTGCGGAAATGCCCCGCTCCGGTTCGCCATCGGGATCGACCCTCCCGAGCCAGCAGGCCAGCCGGTCGACAGGATCGGTGAGGATGGCTCGGGCCACGTTTCGATCCGAAGCAGTGTCTCCGGCGTGGTCCCGTCCATCGCGATGAAGATCACGCCAGGCCGTCTCGATGACGACTGGATCGAGCACGAGCGATTCGGGAAGACCGAGGATCGCGAAAGGATTCGTCATTTACCGACGAGGGCCGCCGACACCCGGATCAACTGGCTCCGCCCCCCGACCCGCGCCGCGGAGTGGGATTCGGTTTGGCACGCTTCTTGGGCTGGCCGGGTCGAGCCATGCTGCGGGGAGAACTGCGCTTGCCCGGATTCATCGGACGCGGACTGCGGGCGTCGACACGATAGACGATGCGGGCCTTCTCGGTGTCATAGGGCGACATTTCGATCTTCACGCGGTCGCCGGCGACGAGGCGGATGAAACGCTTCCGCATCTTTCCGGAGATATGGGCAAGGACGAGGTGACCGTTGTCGAGTTCGACCCGGAACATGGTGCCGGGGAGAACGGTATGAATCGTTCCTTCCAGTTCTACGGTGTCGTCGTTCTGCATAATCCGGGAAAACCGCACTATCACGCAAGTTTCAGAATTGAGAAGCAATTTCTTTCTCAAAATCCCGCCGGAATCGGGCGTTCAGGCGATGATTTCACGAATCGGCCGCTGTTCCTCGACTCCGGTGAGCCGGGCATCGAGCCCCTGGAATTTGTAGGAGAGTCGCTCGTGGTCGATACCGCATTGGTGGAGGATGGTGGCATTGATGTCGTTGAGGTGAGCGGGATTTCCGGCCACATTGTAGCTGAAATCATCGGTCTCGCCAAAGTCGACTCCCCCTTTCACCCCGCCCCCGGCCATCCACATGCAAAAATTCCTCGGATGGTGATCGCGGCCGTAGTTGGTCTTTGTCAGGGTGCCCTGAGAGTAGACCGTGCGACCGAACTCCCCGCCCCAGACGACGAGGGTGCTCTCGAGGAGTCCGCGTTGTTTCAGGTCGGTGAGGAGAGCTCCGATCGGTTGGTCGGTGTCTCCACACTGAAGCCGGATATCCGAGGGCAGATTCCCGTGCTGGTCCCAGCCACGGTGCAGGATCTGCACGACGCGGACCCCGCGTTCGACGAGCCGCCGCGCCAGGATCGCGCTGGCGGCGAAGGTGCCCGGCTTTTGCACGTCGGGACCATAGCTCTCGAGGGTGGCTTTGCTTTCGCCGGTGAGATCGGTCAGCTCGGGTACGCTGGTCTGCATGCGGAAGGCCATTTCATACTGGCCGATGCGATTCTGGATTTCCGGATCGCCGAGCTGGGCAAAACGGTGCGCGTTCATCGCGGCGAGAGTATCGAGCTGAGCCCGGCGTTGGGTCGCGGAGACTCCCTCGGGATTCTTCAGGTAAAGCACCGGATCGCCCGAGGCACGCAGGGCCACGCCGCTGAATTTTCCGGGGAGGAATCCGCTGTTCCACATGCGCGTGAAGAGCGCCTGGGCGGCGGCTTTCGAACTCCAGTTCGGAGTGAGAACGACAAAGGCGGGCAGGTCGTTGCTCTCGCTCCCAAGTCCATAGGCGAGCCACGAACCCAGACTGGCGAAGCCGGGCACCTCGCGTCCGGTCATGACAAAGGTGCAAGCGGGGTCGTGGTTGATGGCATTGGTGTGAACCGTTTTCACCAGGGCGATGTCGTCGACGTGTCGGGCCGTATGGGGCAGTAACTCGCTGACCCAGCGCCCGCATTGACCATGGCGGGAAAACGAAAAGAGACTTGGAGCGACCGGGAATCGCGCCTGCTTGCTTGTCATCCCGGTGAGGCGCTGCCCACCCTGCACGCTCGGCGGAATGTCCTTGTTGAACCACTCTGCAAGCTGCGGTTTGTAATCCCAGGTGTCGATCTGGGAGGGGCCTCCGTTCATGTGCAGGTAGATCACCGCCTTCGCCCTGGCCGCGAGATGGGGCAGACCTGGCAGCGGCGGATGGACAAGTGAGGAAGCAGACGCCGCTGTCGCAGGGGAAAGGGCATCCCGGCCCATCAGACAAGCCAGCCCGAGTCCGCCGAGGCGGAGTCCGCTGTGGCCAAAAAACTGCCGCCGCGAGAGGAGGAGATCGTGTTCGTGGAGGGGATCGGGGTTCATCTCAGTTTCTCGTCACCGTTTCATCCAGATTCAGCACCAGGTTCGCCACCATCGTCCAGGCGGCGGTTTCGATCGCCGGAGCGGTTTGCCTCGGCACAGACTCGCCGACCGCCAGGATCGCTTCCGCGCCTTTCGCATCGGCTCCGGCGAGGAGTCGCTGTCGCGCGAGGGCATCGGTCAGCAAACCCGCTTCGTTTTCATGCGGAACACGGCTCAGCACCGTGCGAAAGAGCCAGCGCAGGCGCACCGCATCATCCGCGCCGCCTTCGGAAAGAACGCGCTCGGCGAGGGCCCGTGCTGCCTCGAAAAACTGCACATCGTTGAGCAACTGCAGCGCCTGCATCGGGGTGTTGCTGCGCTCGCGACGCGTGCAACTCTGTTCGCGGTTCGGCGCGTCGAAATTCGTCATGAACGGCGGGGGCGCCGTGCGCTTGAAGAAGATGTAGAGACTGCGCCGATAGAGGGCGGCACCGTGGTCCTGCAAATAGTACCGTGTGTTGCTGTCCCCATAGCCGACCGGTTCCCAGATATTGGGCGGCTGGTAGGTCCGCGTGCCGCGTCCTCCCATCGTCAGATCGAGCAGACCACCGACGGAGAGCGCGTTGTCGCGAATCTGTTCGGCATCGAGGCGGATGCGCGGAGCCCGCGCAAGGAGCCGATTCTCGGGATCGCGGGCCAGGGACGCCTCATCCGCGCGATAGCACTGACGGAAGGCACGGGACATCATCATCTGCTTCATCAGCCACTTCACATCCCATCCCTTTTCGATAAAACTCACCGCAAGCCAGTCGAGCAGCTCGGGATGACTGGGCGGCTCACCCTGCGATCCGAGATCGTGACTCGACTTCACCAGACCGGTGCCGAAGACCTGTTGCCAGAATCGGTTCACCGTGACCCGTGCGGTCAGCGGATGCGGCGGGGAGACAAGCCACCTCGCGAGATCGAGACGGTTGAGCCGACGCGGCTCCTTTGGTGGGGTGAATGGACCGAAGTTCGCGGGAATGGCGGGAAGGACCTTCTCTCCCAGTTTGGTGTACTGACCTCGTTCTGCGACGAAGGTCTCGCGAGGCTCGGGAAGATCGCTGAAGACAGCCGTAGTGGGAATGGCCTCCTCGGCCGCCGCCACCGCAACCCTCGCCTCATGCCAGGCTTTGCGAAGCTCACCGACTCCACCTCCCTCGGCATGGGCAACCCGGCGCAGGTAAAAAGCGAGAAGAGCCTCGCGCACCTTCGTTTCAGTGGTTTTGTCAGGGCCACCCGAGAGTGGCTTCGCGAGCGGACCGGGCAAGTCGGACGGAGTTTTCTTTCCCGCCGTTTTCCACCAGAGGAGGAAGGAGGACAGGGGGTCTTTCGCCGGACTCAGTTTGCCTTTCACGACACAGCGGTCCCAGGCGACACGCCCCTCCGACATCTGCACGGTGATCGTATTGAGCCGCGATCCGGCGGGGATCTGGAGAGCGGCAAAGTCGATGGACAGAACAGTCCATTTTCCCGCTTCAGGCATTGCCCCCATCGAGACCACCGTTGTCGGATTGCCCGCGTTGAAGACCTCGAGGGCGGCGGGATCACCCCAGTAGGCCCGCTTTCCGTTGAGGACGATCGAGAGCACGCGGGGTGGACTGAGCGGATCGGGGCGAACCGCGATCTCGAAGCGCCCCTCTTTCTCCGGAGCGGTGACGGGAATCAGCTCGGGCGTGAGAATCTGTTCGAAAAAGTTCCCGTTTGCCTGCTCGAGCACCCGTCGGCCCGAAGCGGCCCCGAACTTCGGTTGATCGAGCCAGACCGGGGCGTTGCGCGAGGTATTGCGCTGAGTCGCCCCCACGAGAAATAGGTCGTCGAGAAGCACCTGCTCGCGTTCCACCGGCCCCTCGTTCGCGGAAGGTTCGGCGTAGGTCGGCAGAGCACTTGCTTCGAGGGCGGCCAGGCGCACCGATTCGTCGTTTCGTGCGGAGGCGAGAGCCTGCTCCTGGACCGGCGTGGGCAGCTTCAAGATGGGGGAAGTCTTTGCGATGTTTCCGTCCATCGCCGGATCGGCCGCGCTGTAGAAGAAGGCATAGAGAGAATAAAAATCCTTCGTACTCAGCGGATCATACTTGTGATCGTGGCACTGGGCGCATCCCCCCGTGATCCCGAGCCAGGCCGTCGTCACGGTGGCGGCCCGATCTACGGCGTAGAGATGGCGGTATTCCTCATCGATGGCTCCACCCTCGCTCGTAGTGACATTGCAGCGACTGAACCCGGTCGCGACGAGTTGATCGGTCGTCGCGTCGGGCAGGAGATCCCCCGCGAGCTGCCAGACGGTAAACTGATCGAAGGGCAGATTCTCGCGAAAGGCCTTCACCACCCAATCGCGGTAGGCCCACATGTGGCGCTCGTTGTCGAGGTGCAGACCGTGGGTGTCGCCGTAACGCGCCACGTCGAGCCAATGTCGCGCCATCTCCTCGCCATAGCGGGGCGACTTCAAATACCGATCGACCATGGCCTCGTAGGCCTGCGGCGAGGAATCCTTCAAAAAGACATCGAGTTCCTCCGGCGTCGGCGGCAGCCCGGTGAGGGTGAATGAGACGCGGCGAATCAGGGTGGACTGATCGGCCTCGGGGAGAAAGGCCAGATTCTCCGCAGCGAGACGTGCCTCGAGCAGGGTGTCGATCGGGGCACCGCGATCCCCTGGCAGATCCGGCTTCACCGGAGCCTCCAGCGACCAGTGACGCTCGAAGACCGCACCCTCTTCGATCCATCGCCGCAGAGTATCCTTTTGTCCGTCCGTCAGGGTCTTGTGTGATTTCGGAGGCGGCATGACTTCATCCGGATCGGTGGAAAGGATGCGTTGCCAGGCTTCGCTTTTTGCCAGGTTGCCCGGCACGATTGCCTGGTAGCCGCCCAGGTCGGCAAAGGCGCCTTCGGCGGTGTCGATCCGCAGATCGGCCTCGCGCTTCTTCGCATCGAAACCGTGACAGGCGAAACAATTCTCCGAGAGGATCGGCCGAATATCGCGATTGAAACTCAGTGCGCCCCCGCCTCCTGCAAACAGGACTCCCGGGAGCAGCAGGATTGCGAGGATGCGCGAAAGGGAGGGAGTCATGGAATCACACCCAAGATATTCCCGTTCAAGTGACTACGGCAATACCGCATGTCCGGGAGTTAACCCGCAATTCTCCTACCCCTCTGCTGCGAAGCGGCTCTCCTTCCCCGCACAGCACTTCCCACATCATTGATCTGATCGATGAAGTCTCCATCGATTATCAATTCGCTATGCGTCGTGTTTTCCGATTAGGATTTCCGAGAACCGATCTTCACCCCTATGGAAATGCTCCCGTTGCTGCTTGTCATTGTCCTGCTCATCCTTCTCCTCGTGTTGCAAAGCCGGATCCGCGAGATTGACCGAAAGACCGATTTGCTCCGCCTCGATCTCCGCGAGGCAATCCACGAAATCAGAGGGTTGCGGTTCACCGCTTCCTCACCGGTCGAGTCTCTGACTGCCCCGCCCAGGGCAGAAAAGACCGCCGAGGAGATTCCGTGGGCGGAGGTTGCGGAGCGCAAGCCCGCTCCCATCGAATCCACGGAAGAGACGCTGACCGAGTCCAGGCCAGCCCAGGTCTCCCCGGTTCTTCCCCAGGCAATCTCCTCCGAACCAAAGATCACTCCCCCGGCTCGCGGAGCGACCCCGCCGCCCCTGCCCAAACGGATTTCTGCAGTCGCTCCGAAACCCGCTCCCGTCGCCGCCGCGACCGAACCGAGCCGCTTCGAATCTTCCGTTCGTGACATCCTTTCCAAAATCTGGAACTGGATCGTCGTCGGGGAAGAACACCGGCCCAAAGGAGTCACGATGGAGTTCGCCGTCGCGACGACCTGGCTGATCCGGGTCGGGGTGCTCATTTTCCTCATTGGGGTCGGATTCTTTCTCAAGTATTCGATTACGAAGGGGTGGATCGGACCGATGATGCGCGTGGCCCTTGCGACGGCCACAGGGGCAGGACTCGTCGCCTGGGGTACCCGTCTTTTCCCAGGTCGTTATCGCGTCCTCGGGCAGGGCCTCGCCGGAGCGGGTTTCGCGACGCTCTACTTCAGTTTCTTCACCGCGCACCAGCCCGGCTATGACATCGTCGGACCCACCGTGGCATTTGTCCTCATGACCCTCGTCACGTTGACTGCAGCTCTCGTCGCGATCCGCTACCATACGCTACTCGTGGCCGTGTTGGGATTGATCGGCGGCTATGGCACTCCCCTCCTGATCCGGACGGGAACAGAGAGCGTCGTCCTCCTTTTTGGCTATCTCCTTCTCCTCGGCCTTGGCATGTTCGCGGTGGCGGCGAAAAAGGAATGGCGTCTCCTGCACTACCTCGGATTCGGCGCGACCGTTGTCCTCGTCGGCATGACCTGCGACCGTTCCTTCACTCCGGAACGATTCTGGCAATTCATGCCCTTTCTTCTCGCCTTCTTCGCCCTCTTCTCCTCGACGGCCTTTGTCCACCAGTGGATTCATCGCAAGCCATCGACCGTTCTCGAGTTGATCTTCCTCTTCCTCAATGCCGCAGCCTTCACCGGAATTTCCGTTGCCTGCATCGAACAGACCTATCGTCGCGAGGCCATCGCAGTGCTCACTCTGGGGCTCGCGATTTTTTACCTCCTCCACATCACCGTTTTCATGAAACGCGGAGTGCGTGATCGCGGGCTCCTCTATAGCTTCACCGGACTCGCCGCCTTCTTCGTCACCATCACCCTTCCCCTCGTTCTTTCAAAGGGTTGGATCACGGTGAGCTGGTCCCTCCAGGCGTTCGTCATGCTCTGGATCGCGTCGCGGATGCGCAGCGAGTTTCTCCGCCAACTCGCCTATGTGCTCTATCTCGTCGTCATCGCGCGGTTTGCGATCTTCGACCTCGAGGACCAATTTGGTGGACTCTCCACGAACCTGACGACGAAGGAATACCTCCTCCATCTCATGGAACGAATCCTCGTTCTTGGAATCCCGATCGGTTCCTTCTTTGCGGCGGGTCGTCTCTTCATCGGCGAAGCCGAATCCACGGCGATCCAAAAAGACGAGATGCTCCCGTGGTTTGGCCAGAGCGCCCTCTCGCGGGTTTGTTTCTGGATCGTGGTAGTGCTGACTTTCGTCGCGTTGAATCTTGAGGTCCACCACAGCTTCGGCACGTTTTACCAGCCTCTTGTGCGTCCGGGAATCACCCTCGTCTGGATCGCTCTCGGGGCTCTCCTGCTGCGCGAAATGATGACGGGAAGGTCTCCTTTCGCCACGATTCTGTTCTGGGTTCTTTCTGCCGCACTCGTCCTGAAAGTCTTCCTCTTTGATCTGACCTCCTTCGACCCAGGGTTCGACCTCGCTTTCGCCCCTCGCGACTTCGTTCCGGGACTGCTCATGCGGGCGCTCGATTTCGGCGAGTCGGCCTGGCACGATCCTTCCAAATTCACGGATGAGATCTGGGCC
>CALDKL010000729.1 GCA_937898895.1 uncultured Verrucomicrobiae bacterium
CCCATTTCCTCGTCTTCCGCGATCAGCTTTTTGTCTATACCGGCACCTGGTGGAGCGGGCCGAACACAATCCCCGTGGCCGAGTATGACATGAACAAACACCTCGGCTTCGCCGTTCATTCCCTCGACGGCACCTCCTGGAGCGAACCGGAATTGCTCGAGGGCACCTTCGGCCACTACATCTGGCGGGCAGCGACCTTCGGTGACAAAGCCTACCTCTGCGGACGACGCAAACCCGGATTCGAAATCGGGCCACGCGGCGAGGGGGAAAAGGTTCAATCACTCCTGCTCGAGAGCGAGGACGGTAGGATCTGGAAGAAGTGCGCCTACTTCAACGAAACGGCCGGTGACGAGACCGCATTCCTCTTCGAATCGGATGGTCGCCTTCTCGGCATCGGCCGTCACGGCGGTGGCAAGAACGCCTTTCTCCTGCACTCGACCCCTCCGTATCGGGATTGGACTCGCGAATCACTCGACCGTCCCATCGGCGGACCGCTCGTCGCCAAATGGGGTGATCGTATTCTCGTCGGAGGCCGCAGAATTACAAAGGAACAAGGGGCAAAGACCTCGCTCTCCTGGCTGATCGACGGATCGCTCCGGGAATTTGCCGAACTCCCCAGCGGCGGAGACAACTCCTATCCCGGATTCATCCCCCTCGCGCCGGATCGAGCGCTCGTCTCCTGGTATTCCAGCCACGAAAAGGACGCGGCGGGAAAAACCATCACCGCCATCTATCTCGCTGACCTGACCCTGACAAACCCATGAAAGACCTCAGTCGTCGCCGCTTTTTCGAAGAATCCGTCATGGCCGCCGCCGCGGCAGCACTGCCGGGGCAGCTCCGTGCCCAGGAGAAATCCGCCCCCGTCAGCGCGAACGAAAAACTCACCGTAGCCATCATCGGCTGCGGCATCCGGGGGAAGGCCCATGCGCGCGAACTTGCCCGTCTCCGCGACTGCGACATCGCCTATGTCTGCGATCCCGATCTCGACCGCGCCGACGAAGTCGCCGCCCTGCTATCCGGTGAACTGAAGCGCCCCATGCCCAAGAAAGTGCAGGATCTCCGTGTCATCTGCGACGACAAATCAGTCGATGCCGTCTTCATCGCCACACCGAATCACTGGCACTCGCTCGCCGGGATCTGGGCAATGCAGGCGGGCAAGGACGCCTATGTCGAAAAGCCTGTCAGTCAGAATGTCGCCGAAGGCCGTCGCCTCGTCGAAGTCGCCCGCGAACTCGGTCGCATCTGCCAGACCGGGACGCAGAATCGTTCCCGCGGGCCCCTCGCCGCAGCGATGCGATACATTCACGAAGGCAAGCTCGGCGAGGTGAACCTCGCCCGCAGCATCATCTACGGAGGGCGCGGCTCCATCGGGGGACCTGTCGAGACACCGATACCGCCGCGTTGCGACTACTCTCTCTGGGCCGGTCCCGCGCCTTTGAGCAAACTGACCCGGGCGCGCTTTCACTATGACTGGCACTGGATGTGGGACACCGGAAACGGCGACATCGGCAACAGCAACGTTCACTCTATCGACATCTGCCGGTGGGGACTCGGCCTCACCGGTCTCGGCGACAGCGCCATCAGCTACGGAGGCCGTCTCGGCTACACCGACGTCGGAGAAACCGCAAATTCGCAGGTCGGAATCTTCCGATTTGGCCACAAGACGATCGTTTCCGAGACGCGCGGACTGAAGACCGCCCCGTTCCATCCGGCAATCAAGGCGA
Source organism: uncultured Verrucomicrobiae bacterium (assembly GCA_937898895.1). Classification (GTDB taxonomy): domain Bacteria; phylum Verrucomicrobiota; class Verrucomicrobiia; order Verrucomicrobiales; family DEV007; genus Arctic95D-9. The sequence continues at coordinate 1,725 of CALDKL010000729.1, forward strand.
TGTGGTTCTTCTACGGAAGCGAGGGAATCATTGCCGAGACGAGTCTCTACGATCCCGACGGAAAGGTGATCCGGGCCTTTGAGGGACCGTCCGTCAGTCACTTCGCCAACTTCCTCGATGCGGTGCGCACGAGGAAGCGCGAGGACCTCCGTGCAGAGATCCTCGAGGGTCACCAGTCCTCGGCCCTCTGCCACCTCGCAAACATCTCCTACCGAATCGGAACAAAGGCATCGGTCGATGAGATTCGGGAAAAACTTGGGGAGGTCGATGCCAACGCCGAGGCTCGCGAAGACCTCGAACGCACCCGCCACTACCTTGTCGGAGCCGGGGTTGATCTCGCGAGGACTCCGCTGACGCTCGGTCGCTCCTTGCGGCTCGACAGCGAAAAGGAACAATTCCTCGGCGATCCCGAAGCCGATGCCCTTCTGAAGAGGAAATATCGGGCACCCTTCGTGGTTGAGGGAGTGTGAGGATGCCCCGGTATTTTCTCCCCGAATCGCGAGACCTCGGTTGAGGGCCTCCTTCAATCCTGACAAAACCCTCTTCACTGCCGTCCATGACCCGGTGCCATCCCCTCGTAATTCTCTCCCTGGTTCTCTTTGCAGTTCACCCATCCGCATGGGCGGAGAGCCGCACCGTCCGGATTCTTATCATTGGAAACAGTTTCTCCCGCAACGCGACCCACCACCTTGGCGACCTCGCCAGAGCCGGTGGCCACAACCTGATTCACCAGCCCATTGTCGTCGGCGGTGCATCGCTCGAACTTCACGCCTCCATGGCGCAGAAGCATGAGGCCGACCCGAAGGACAAAGCCGGGTTCTACACCAACGGGCGGAGCCTCCGGGACGAACTGAGGGCTGAAAAGTGGGACTATGTCACGATCCAGCAAGCCAGCCTCAAGAGCCACGATCCCGCGACCTATCAGCCTTTCGCAAGGTGGTTGGCTGACTACATCGCCACCTATGCCCCTTCCGCGAAGCGACTCCTACACCAGACCTGGGCCTATCGCGTTGATGACCCACGTTTCACAAAACCATCCGGAAAACCCGGCGAACCGAAAACGCAGGAGGAGATGTATCTCGGACTCACCAGGGCCTATCGCGGGGGTGTGAC
>CALDKL010000730.1 GCA_937898895.1 uncultured Verrucomicrobiae bacterium
GCGGACTCGGTGATCGCCTCGGCGGACTTCTCGGTGGTTCGGGTGGTGCTTCACCAGGAATGGGAGGTTTGTTAGGGGCGGTTCTCGGGGGAGCGGATCAGGGCAGTACGGAGACTCCGCCGCCGCTCGATCCTGCGGGTGCCGAGGACGATGCGCGACTGCTGATCGAGGCGATGTGCCTCGCCGCGAAGAGCGATGGGCGCGTCGATGAGGAGGAGCGCGAGGCCATCGTCGGTCGACTTGGCGATCTCGAGCCGGATGAGGCCGAGTTCCTTCGCCGGAACCTTTCCGGAAAGGCCGATCTCGAGTCTTTCGCCCGCCGCGTTCCCGAGGATCTGGCGACCCAGGTCTACGCCTTTTCCCTCATGGCAGTGCGACTTGATTCGAGGGCGGAAGCGGAGTATTTCGCAAAACTCGCGCGGGAGCTTGGGTTGAATGGCAACGAGGCCGACGAGATCCATGCAAAACTGGGACAGCCCGAGATTTTCGCGTGAGAATGGCCTGACTTTTCTGTTTCGAACGTACCATGCCCCGTCCCCGCCGCCACAAGTCCCCTGGGAACCGTCCTCACGAGGCACGGGCCAATGCCCATTCGAACCATGCGACCGGCATCGCCCGGCTTAGCGAAGGCGATCTCCTCGATCGGATCGCCGCAGCCGGAGAGGCTGGTGAGGAACCGCTCCTCCTCATCCTCGACGGAGTCCAGGATCCCCACAATCTCGGAGCCTGCCTTCGCACCGCAGAGGGAGCCGGAGTCATGGCCGTGGTTGTGCCGCGCCATCATGCCGCCCCTGTGACGGAAACGGTGGTGCGCATCTCCTGCGGCGGGGCCGCTTTTGTCCCTGTGGTCTCGGTGGGCAATCTCGCGCGATTCATGGAAACCCTCCGCGAAGAATGCGGACTGAGAATTGTGGGCACCGCCGACGAGGCCACTGCAGAACTCTATGAGGCCGATCTCACCGGGCCGCTCGCCCTTGTCCTGGGAGCGGAGGGCGAGGGAATGAGGCGACTCACCAAGGAGAACTGCGATCAACTCATCCGTATTCCGATGTTGGGGCAGGTGCCCTGTTTGAACGTTTCCAATGCAACGGCAGTCTGCCTCTACGAGTCGCTCCGACAGCGGGAATTCGGCGAAACGCCGTGATTTGGTCTGTCGTAGGTATCGATTGCTGGCTATCTTGAACAAAATCCCATGACCTCCGCTTACGCCCATCCCGCTTCCGTCTCGTCCGCTGCTGCCGTCGAACGGGCCGCCTTCATCCGCAACACCTACCTGCACCTTGGATTCGCGATTCTCGCGTTTGTCGGGGTCGAGTGGTTCCTCCTCCAGCAAAGCTGGGTGCCCGCCCTGATCCAGAAGATGACGGCTGGATTCGGCTGGTTCGTGGTTTTGGGTGCCTTTATGGGTGTTTCCTGGCTCGCCGAACGCCTCGCCGTTTCAGACGCCTCGCGAGGGGTGCAATACGCCGGACTCCTTCTTTTTGTTGTTGCGGAGGCGGTCATCTTCTTGCCTCTGCTCTTCCTCGCGGCGTATCACTCCGGTGATCCGGGAGTCATCGTGAAGGCCGGGGTCACGACCGGATTTGTCTTCGGGGGGCTCACCCTCACGGCATTTGTTACGGGCAAGGATTTCTCCTTCCTCCGCAGTTTCCTCATTGTGGGTGGCTTTGTTTCGATGGGCATCATCATCGTCTCGATGATCTTTGGCTTCAATCTCGGGACGATTTTTGCAGGGGCGATGGCTCTTTTTGCCTCCGTCGCGATTCTCTACAATACCTCGAATCTCATTCACCACTACCGCACCGATCAGTATGTCTCGGCTGCGCTCTCGCTCTTTGCGAGCGTGGCGCTCTTGTTCTGGTACATTCTGCGCATCTTTTTGAGTCGGGATTGAGAAGGACGGGGGGCTCTCCCGATTCGCTTTGGTTCACTGGATGGGTGTGGGCGGACTCGTTTCGCAAAGTCCGCCGCGATCCGGAATGAGTGTTCACCTCGAGTAACGGTCGTGACGCATACGGTCGACTTCGCTGCCGAAGGGATCGTCGTGCGGTCGATGGAGTGGCGATGCTTTCCGGTAGAAAAATCGTTTCCGACCGAAACCCCGGATCGGGAAGCACCACCTCGGTATCCGCCTCATGAAGAAGGCAATCAGGTCGTTCGCTTGCCAATGGAAATCTTTTTTGTTGAAATTGCGACCCGGTTTCAATAAGATCCTCCATGCGCACATCCGAAGCCCCGCATTGCCTGTTTGGAGATTGGAAACAGTCCGTCCTTTGGGCCGTCGATTGGATGATTCGAGAGGGTAGGGTCGCATACCCGACCCGGTTTGGTGGCTGCGGGCACGGTGGAAAGAGTGTTTCACCGGGCCTCGGAATGGCTGAGCGTGGTCCTCTTTCCCGTCGGGAATTCGGAGTGCTGCCTTCTCCGCTCGTGCTTTCCGGACACGGAAAGAGAGCTGCCGAGGGGAGTGAGCGGATTCATCTCCCGACCGATCAGGTGATCTGTCTTCTCCCGGTTGGGGAAGCACTGCGATGGAGTGCTACTCGGGGAGGAGAGAGCGGATCGGTAGAGCCGGGGAACGCTCTCTGGCTCGCTACCGGCGACGGTGGAGTCTGGCTGGAGCGAGACCGGGAGAGTGATGCACTGCTCGTCGGAATGCGCCGCAAAGCCCTGGCGGGGTGGCTGGAATCGTTTCGGCCAGGCCTTGCTCCGGAGTTGAGGGCGCTGGTTTTTGGCGAGGGGACCCGGGCGCAGGTGCCCGCTCCGGCATCGGTCGCCGAACAGATCGTTCCCGCGTTCCGCAAGCCGCCGGTTGAGGGTCCGGCCCGGGCTTTTTGGTACGAAAGTCAGGTCAAGGCCCTGCTCGCCCTGCTCTGTTTCATTCCCGCGCGGGGCGAGGATGAGTTTTTCTGTTCCCGGCAGAAACGACTTGCCCGCAGCCGGGTGGCCAAGGCGAAGGCAAGGCTCGAATCGCGTCTCGACGAGACCTTCGACCTCAATCGTCTCGCTGCCGAGGTGGGATGCAGTGGGAGTTACCTCAGTCGCACTTTTTCCATGACG
>CALDKL010000731.1 GCA_937898895.1 uncultured Verrucomicrobiae bacterium
GCCTTCCTCCTCGCGGGCGGCGAGGAGGGACTTGAGCGACTTGCCGTCGGGACCGATCGCAGCGATGAGGCGGAACGGATCCTTCACCGAGCGGGCAAAGGACTCCACCCTCACCGGAGCAGCCACCTCGGGCACCCAATTCTGCCCGCACTGTTTGCAGGCCTCGATCACGATCCGCTGCCATTTCTGGCGCTTCCTGTCGAGATCCTCGCCGTCGAGTTGCACCACGGTGCGCTCGGAAAGGAGGGGCACGAGGCGCGAGACCCCAAGTTCTGTCGCCTTTTGCAGAATGAGGTCCATCTGTTTCCCCTTCGGAATGGCCTGTCCTAGGGTGATCGCAGTCGCAGGGCGCGGAGTCGCGCTGAACAGCCTCGCTTTCACGGTCACGGAGCCCTTCGCCGTCGCCACGATCTCGCCCTCGGCCTCTGCGCCGACTCCATTGAATACGATGATGCGGTCCCCTTCGCGACAGCGCATCACGTCGAGACAATGGTGGGCCTCCTCCTCCTCGAGAACGAGGTGCTCGGGATTCCAGCGCTCAGCGGGGAGATAAAATCGGTGCTTGGACATGGCGGGGGATGGGGTTAGTAACACCCGAGCGATCTTTTTGTCCACTTCCCTTCGCGATCCCCATGCCCCACGAGATCCCCCCCGCCAGTCTGCCGCCGCTGGAGCGACTCCGGCAGATCATGCACCTGCTCCGGGCACCGGGCGGCTGCCCCTGGGATGCCGAGCAAACCCACGAGAGCCTCGTCCGCCACCTCCTTGAAGAAGCGTACGAAGTGGCCGCCGCAGTGCGTTCCGGCAATCGCGACGAACTCGTCGACGAACTCGGCGATCTGCTTCTCCAGCCCGTCTTCCACGCGGAAATCGCCTCGGAGAGTGGGGCCTTCGATCTCGATGCGGTCGCCCGTGCCATCTGCGAAAAGCTGATCCGGCGCCACCCCCACGTATTCGGCGAAGCCTCCGCCGAGACCCCCGAGGCCGTCCTAATCCAGTGGGACGAGATCAAAGCCGTGGAAAAAGCCGGGGCGAACCCGGTCGGGTCGGCGACAAGAGAGGGTTACCTGCTCCGACGGGCCAACGAAGGACAGCCCGCCCTGCTCGCGGCGGCAACGTTGCAGCGCAAGGCGGCGACCGTCGGTTTTGACTGGCCGGATCTGCCTCCGGTCCTCGCAAAGGTGCGGGAAGAATTGGCGGAAGTTGAAGAGGCGATCACCAGCGGCATCGCTTCCGAAGTCGGGGCGGAAATCGGGGATTTGCTGTTTGCCGTCGTCAATCTCGCCCGCAAAGCGGGACACGAGGCCGAACTCCTTCTCGACGAGGCAAACCGGAAATTCCTGCGCCGCTTCCAGGCAGTCGAGGACGAGTTGCGGCGCGAGGGCAAACGTCTCGGGGAAGTCGATTTGCGGGAACTCGACGGGGCCTGGGATCGGGTCAAGGAGTCCGAGCGGCTCTGAATCTCGCAGAAAAATCGGTTCTTTTCGATGTTGCTCCCTCCAAATCGGGCGTATCTTTTTAAAATGCGGCACTTTCCGCGTGACAAGCCCCTGAAGCGGACGAAAGCTATCCGCTTCTATTCACGGATGAAACCGGGTCTGATGAGACTATTTCTGCTGGGAGCCCTTTGCTTCCTGCCTTCCTGTGCGACGACGTCCTCCGGACCCGTCGTCATCACGAAGGTCAATCCCTATCACCTCAATACCTTCGTCCCGGTGAAAACCGAGGATGAAATGATCGAATTCGAGCAGCAGCGCCGTCTCTATGGTGCGATTGAAAATTCGGAGAGACGGGATCGCTTTGGCAACTACTTCACCGTCTTCTGGAAATCGAAGACTCGCAACCCGGCAACGGTTCGCCTCGAATATCGCCAGGGCAGCACCGGGTTCACCGTCCACATTCAGGAGGTCCAGGTCGACAAACCGAAGCATTCCAACACCACCCAGTTCCAGGTCATCGGCGACGACTACCACAAGAACGGAAAAGTCACCCAGTGGAAAGCCTCCGTTGTCGAGAACGGTAGTGTCGTGGCGGAGTACAAGTCGTATCTCTGGCAATAGATCCTTTGTTGTTTGATCGCATGAGTCATCAGACTGATGTTACCCCACAAGTTTCCGCTCGACCGGGCCGCCCGGAGCGGAAATCCCGAGGTCAGTCCGGGTCGCGGCAGGTTCGCGGGGGTCAATTTCTTGTTTCGTGAGTGCGGAAGAATCCATTCGAGTCGGTTGTCTGGGCTCGGTGGCCTGGGTCCGGGTGAGCGGTACGGCGAACCACGAGAACGCGGACTGTATCCGGGAGTTTCTCGCAGGACGTTTTGAAAAGGGATGGCGCCAGTTCGTGATCGACCTCGGTGATTGCAAAGGCATCGATTCGACTTTCATCGGGATGCTCTATCGGCTCGCCACGAAGGTCGAGAAAGAGGACCCGCACGGAGTCGTCGATGTCATCAATCCAGGCGAACGCAACGCGAAATCGATCCGCAAGCTCGGGCTGGACGACCGCATTCACATCGATCTGGAAGGTTCCCGCTGGCAGCGCGAACGGGCTCTTGTCGACGCGAATCTCCGGATGCAGCCCTGCTGCGGACCGGTCGACAAAATCCGGCATGCCGAGCTGATTCTCGACGCGCATGAAGCCCTCATCGCCGCGAACGAGGAAAACCGCAGCCGCTTTTGCGACGTGGTCGAATTCCTCCGCCAGGAACTCGAGTCGCAGACAGCGGGCAAGTGAGGTCCACCCGACTGCGGCATTCCATGGAACATTACGTGTATGCCGTCCTCCTCGCGCTGGCTCTCGGCGGCGGGGCGTGGATCTGGTGGAGGCAGCGACTCGATGTGACCCGGCTCGTCCGCGAACGCGACGCCATCGAAGTGGAAGAACGAAGGTTGTTCAGCTTTCTCCACGGCCTCGCGGAAAAGCTGCAGGGCGACCTTTCCCCCGGCAACATGCACCGCTACATTGTCGACGGGGGCGGCGAAGTCGTCGGGGCGGAGGCCGGCATACTCTACCTCCTCAATGCCGAGACAAACTGCCTCGTCCCGGCCTACCAATCCGCCGCGACCGCCCCAGCCCTGCCCGTGCCTGCGGAAATCGCCGCCGTGGCCGATCGTCAGGAGGCGGAAAGCCAGTACCGCAGCTACCTCCGCCTCTCCACCGTCTCGCCCGGAGAATCGTTCATTGGACGCATCGTGCGCGAGGGCGGGCTCAGCAAAGTGGCCAACCTCCTCGAGATTCCCGAATTCGCCGCCGGGGCCTCGGATCTCCGATTTCTCGAAGGGGTGCGGCTCCTCGCGGCACCGCTCGTCTACGCGCGACGCACCCTCGGCATCCTCGTCGTGACACGGCGCGGAGGGGAGGAATTCACCCACAACGACGGGGAGGTCTTTGCGAGCATCGCCGAACAGAGCGCCTTCGCCCTCGGCAGTGCCATCGTGCACCAGGAGGCGGCGGAAAAGCGACGCTTCGAGCGCGAACTGAACCAGGCCAGTGAAATCCAGCGAGTCCTCCTGCCGCGGTCGGCCCCGGACCTCACCGATTACGAGATCGCCGCAGAGTACCGGGCCGCCCGACGCGTCAGCGGCGATTATTATGATTATGTCAGGGTGGATGACGACCGGTACGGCATCGCCATCGGCGACGTCTGCGGAAAGGGCATCGCCGCCTCCCTCATCATGGCGATGTGCCGATCCAATCTGCGCAGTCGGGCTCCGGAAAACCTCTCCCCGGCCTCGGTCCTCCATTCGGTGAATCATTCCATCTTTCCCGACATCCGCGAGGACATGTTCGTGAGCCTCCTCTACCTGATCCTCGAGCGGGGTTCGCGCGAGGTGACGATGGCTCGTGCCGGACACGAACCTCCCATCCTTTTCCGCAAGGCCACCGGAACCACCGAAGTCATCGAGACTTCCGGACTCGCCGCCGGCATCGACGAGGGGCCTGTCTTCAAGCGGTCCGTGAAGGACTATCGTTTCCAAATGGAATCGGGCGACATCCTTCTCCTCTACACCGATGGCGTCATCGAATGCGAAGATCCCGACGGCGATGAATTCGGGATCGAGCGGCTCTGCGCCCTTCTCGTCGAGAATCACGAGAAATCCTCGCAGGAAATCGTCAATGCCGTCACCGCCGCGCTCGCCCAGTTCACCGGCGCGGCTCCGCAAAGCGACGACATCACCTTGATTGCCATCGAGAAAAGGTGAATAGTCCCGGCCCGCGTTGTCACCGGGGGCATTTTGGACACCCCGAGGCGCGAGACAGGCAAGCATGACAAACGAACCCGAATACGAACTCCCCGACACTGCTGTGTCCGACACGGATACGGGAGCTTCTGCTTTTACTACAAAGGAGAACCTCGCCGTCGAAGAGGCGAGCGCACTCGATCCACTCGCCGAAATCGAGAAATGGAAAGATGCCGCGGCGCGATCCGCCGCCGATCTCGACAATTTCCGCAAGCGCATCGCTCGCGAGAAGTTCGAAGCAATTCAATATGCGAATCGAGGACTCCTCGAGCAGCTTCTGCCCATTATCGACAATTTCGAGATGGGACTGAAGGCGGCCGAGACCGCCGAAGGAAGTGCCTCGATCATCCTCCAGGGCATGGCAATGGTGCGCAAGCAACTCGAGGACTTTCTCGCGGAACAGGGCGTCGAGACCATTCCTTCGGATGGTATCGCCTTTGATCCGAATGTGCATGAAGCCATCAAACAGGAGCCTCATGCCTCCCTCCCCGAGGGCCATGTCATCTACACCGTTCGCCGCGGCTATCGGCTCAAGGACCGGATCCTCCGTGCATCGAACGTGGTCGTCTCCTCCGGGCCCGCGCCTGTTTCCTGAGTCATGGAAAAACGCTGCTATTACGAAGTGCTGGAGGTCGCGCGCGAAGCCTCGGCAGGCGAGATCAAAAAATCCTACCGCCGTCTCGCCATGCAGTACCATCCGGACAAGAATCCGGAAGACAAGGACGCAGAGGATAAATTCAAGGAGATCGGCGAGGCATACGAGATCCTCACCGACGATCAAAAACGGGCCGCCTACGACCGCTACGGGCACCGCGCGTTCAGCCAGGGAACCGGGCCTTCTGCAGGCGGGCGAGGGGTCGATCCCTTCGACATTTTCCGGGAAGTCTTCGGGGGTGGTGGCGGGGGTGGTGGTATTTTCGAGGAATTCTTCGGCGGAGGCGGCAGTCGGGCGACCCGGGCCGAGCGTCGCAAGCGCGGGACCGATCTGCGCTATGATCTCCAGATCACCCTCGAAGAGGCGGCCGAGGGAGTGGAGAAAGAGTTGAAGATCGAGCGGCTCGTTTCCTGCGAAACCTGCACGGGTAGCGGCGCGCAGGACGGTCGTGCCGAGGTGCGCTCGTGCACAACTTGTGGAGGGGTTGGCCAGGTCATCACCAGTCGCGGGTTTTTCCAAGTGCAGCAACCCTGTCCTACTTGTGCGGGGGCCGGGGAATCGATCACCAATCCCTGCCGAGATTGCAAGGGGGAAGGACGCTCCAAGGGAAACAGCCGCATCAAACTGAAAATCCCCCCCGGCATGATCGACGGGGGAAGGCTCCGCTCCGTCGGCCACGGCGACGCAGGCCAGCAGGGCGGCACTCCGGGCGATCTCTATGTCGTCGTCCATATCAAGGACCACGAAGTCTTTGATCGCGACGGCTCGGATCTCTATTGCGAGGTCCCTCTGCCCTTCACCCTCGCCGCTCTCGGAGGCGAGCTTCTCGTGCCCACCCTGAACGGCAAAGCCTCCGTCAAAGTGTCTCCCGGCACCCAGACAAACACCTCCTTCCGACTCCGTGAAAAGGGACTCCCCGATCTGCAAACGGGACGAAAGGGCGACCTCCTCGTCAATGTCCAGGTCGAGGTGCCCGTGAAACTGACGAAGGAACAGGAGCGACTTCTCCACGAGTTCGCCGGCACGGTCACCGACAAGAATCACCCGGTCGGCGAAAGTTTCTTTGAGAAGGCGAAGCGGTTCTTCACCGGTGGCTCGTGAGCCCGGGTGGCCAGCGAGGACCCGCGCAAATCGGAAGGTGCCGCGCATTGACCGATCCCCGTCGCTCGGCCAGAATCCCGCAATGA
>CALDKL010000732.1 GCA_937898895.1 uncultured Verrucomicrobiae bacterium
TGACCTCGATCGATCGGCCCCGCGCGAGGGCTGGTTCGGGTGGGACTCCCAGGCCGAGGTCGCGACGCAGATCGGCGACGGTTTCTGGACCGCAGAGATTCGTATTCCCGTGACCCAGGATGAAAATGATCCGCTGCACCAGGTCATCGGAAGCAAGCCGACCCAGAGCCTTCCCTGGCATCTCAATCTCTGCCGCCAGCGCGTTCGTGAGGATGGCAGCGAACACAGTGCCCTCTCGCCCACCGGCACCGGGAACTTTCACGCAGCGATGAAATTCGCCCACTTCTATGACGGGCGATCTCACACCTTTGAAGCGGTGGAACTGAAGGGCGATTTTCTCACCGACTTCCGCGCTGCCGCCGACCTCGTCCGACAGCGCAAACACGCCGAAGCTATCGACGCTTTCCTCGCTCTCGCGGAAAGAAAAGCCCCGGAAATCACCCTGACCGATGAACAACAGTCCGCCGTTCTCGAGCAGGCTGCGGCCTCGGCGAGGACCCTCCGCGACTTCGCCAGAGCCGAAGCAATCGCCGCGCGGATTCCGCTCGAATCGGTCAGGAAGACCGCCCGACTCCACCTGCTCCTCTCCCGGAACGAGACCGCCGAGGCGGTTGCAGAATTCGCAGGCGAAGACTTTTCCGCCTGGCCATTCTGGAAGCGCGGGGAAGGTCTCTTCCTCCGGGGGAGTTGCCGTGCGGCGAGAAAGGACGGAGAGGGTGCGGTGAGCGACTTCACCCTCTCCCTTCCTCTCCTCGGCGATCCGAGAATGCGGCAAAGCCTGAATCTCGCCCTTGGCCAGGCCCAGGAATCGTTGCGGAAGGACGACTCCTCCGCCCTGAGCGCCTATCGCGCCGTCTATGCGAATTCCGCCGCCATCGGAGGAGCGGACGAACTCGGTGCCGTCCAGTCCGTGGCGCGTGTTCTCGTGAAGCAGGGAAAAACCGACGAGGCACTCGCCGAACTCGCCCGGATCGACACGGAGATAATCGGCGGCACCTGGCGTCATTCGACCCTGCTTGCCCGGGCCGACGCCCTCGCCGCAGCGGGTCGAAAAGCCGACGCCACGGCCCTCTGCCGCGAAGTGCTTGCCGACCAAACCTCCGAAAAACGGCACCGCGACAGTGCCACTGCGAAACTGAAGGAATGGGAGTGACCCGATATTGGGTGTAGTGGTAGAGTGGAGAGGAAAGTCGCAACGGGAGGGATGACGGAACGGAGCTTCATCGTTCTTCGTGAGGCTTCAGAAGACCTCGAGGATGAGCAATTCCGGTCCGGGTTCGTGCAGAATCGTTCCCGACAGATTCCCGATCAGCCGTGCGGCGAGGGGGGAAGCGGGGCCGAGCACGGTGACTTCTTCCCCGTCCCGCGCGACCAAACGAATGCCTCCTCCGGCCGGGGCGAGGAGGTAGTGACGCAATTCGCCATCCTGTTCCGTCTCGACGAGGGTGCCAAGGTCAATCGGGTCGTCGGGGGCGAAGTCGCAGAAGGCGAACGTCTCCACCGCGTGCAGGGCACGGAGCAGCGCATCGGCCTGCTCGGCCTGCCCTGCGGCGAGGTAGGAGGCCTCCAGACCGCGGGTGTCGTACTTGTTTTCCGCCTTTGTGTCTGCGCCCGTCGCGGCTTCACGTGCTCCCGAGAGAGCCGTGACGGCGCGGTCATAGCGAAGGCGGAGTTCTGCAAGGAGAGCGGCGACGAGAGCGGATTTGTCCATGATGTTCCGGGCACGGTATCCAACTCCGGACAGGGAAAGATGGCAAGAACCGATCCGGTTTGGGGAGGGCGCATGATTTCTTCCTTTGCGATGAGCGCTCCGCCCGATACGATGCCCATCGAATTTCAACCTCCTCCTACCTCATGCGCTGGAAAGGCCGTCGCCAAAGCACCAACGTCGAAGACCGCCGCGGACAGGGCGGCGGCATGATCGCCACAGGCGGTCGGCCCGTCGCCCTCGGAGGCGGGACGATCCTCGTCCTCCTCGTCCTCGTTTTTGTCTTCAAACAGGATCCCGTCCAATTGCTCGAGACGATGAATGAGATCCAGGGCGGCTCCGCCCAGGTCGAGCCGGGAGCGTCGGGCGAGGTCGCCTCTCCCTCGGATCCGAACGATGAGGTCGGTGCCTTTGTCCGGACTCTCAAAGCCGACACCGAAGAAGTCTGGGGAGAGGTTTTCACCCAATACGGACGCCGTTACAAGCCAGCCCGGCTCGTGCTCTTCTCCGGCCAGACCTCCTATCCCGGCGGCGTTGCTTCGGCGGCAACAGGTCCGTTTTACCTGCCCTACGACGAAACCGTCTACCTCGACACCACCTTTTTCGACGAAATGCGCGACCGCTTCGATGCGGGGGGCGATTTTGCCTACGCCTATGTCCTCGCCCACGAAGTGGGACACCACGTGCAGAATCTGCTGGGATTCACTGACAAGGTTCATTCACAAAACGGGCACATCCCGAAGGCGGATTACAATCGCCTCTCGGTGCGCCTCGAGTTGCAGGCCGATTTTCTCGCGGGGGTCTGGGCTCATCATGCCGAGGAGAAGTGGCGTATCCTCGAAGAGGGGGACATCGAGGAGGCAATGAATGCGGCCAACGCCATCGGCGATGACCGGCTCCAGAAACAGGCGCAGGGCCGTGTCGTGCCGGACGCCTTCACCCACGGCACTTCCGAACAGCGCATGCGCTGGTTCAAGAAGGGACTGCGCAGCGGCAAGCTCGAGGATGGCGATACCTTCTCGATCCCCTACGAATCTCTCTGAGCAGAGACCCGCGATCTGCCTGCGCGAATCAGAAGGTGCCGTCGACGTATTTCTCGCGGCAATGGACGATGGCGTCGAGCATGAGTTCGGCCTCTTCGCGCATGGCGCGGTCGAGACTTCCGGCGGAGTGATTGTGGCGCTTGTAGAGGGTGGCGAGATGGCGACGGATGGCATCCCGGTCCATCGTCTTCGGATTGATGCCGCACATGCCCTCGGGAGTCATGCGGCTGAAAATGCCGCCGACTTCAGCGGGGACCTCGGCGTGGGTTTCGTGTCCGGAGAGCCAACGAAAGAGTTTCTTGATCATGGCAGGGAGGGGAATGGCGGGTTGGTCAGGCGATGCGGATCTGTCTAAGATAGGCGGACTTGCGCTCGATTTCGGATTCGTCGAGGACACCCTCACCGCGGTATTCAATTTCAATGTCCTTGCGCAGCCCCGATTCGGCGTCGTAGACCTGGGCGCGGACGCGCTGATTTTCATCGTAGCTGTAGGTGACGGTCACGGCGCACCCGGCGGGTCGCCCGGGCGGTACACGCAGACTGATCTTTCCGATGATGTCGACGTAGCGCGGGTCGGGGTCGTCGCCCTGGGTGATTTCCACTTCGATGAGTTCCTCGTTGTCCTCCGAGGTCACGTAGGTCTGCGACATCGAACAAGGAATCGGGGTATTCTTGGGGATGACGATGGAGTTGCGCACCGCCGAAGTGCCGGTGAGAGCGTCCTCGATGATGGCGAGTGTGCCATAGCTGTGGTTGCAGACCTCGGAGACGCGGCGACCACGCTTCGCGAACAGCGCAGCCCCGAGAGCGACACATTCATCGACATTGCCGCAGGAGACCGGTGCTTTGGAAAAGTGACGGGTGAGCAGTTCCTGAACCTTGGGGATGCGCGTGCTGCCGCCGACGAGGACGACATGGTCGATGTCCTGGGGAGCAAGGCCGAGGCTGTCGAGAGCCTGTTCGAGGAGCATGACGGTGCGTGTGAGGAGACGGCGGATCGCCTCCTCGAACGCATCGCGGGTCAACTCGACCTCGGCGAGCCCGTATTCCTCGGTCCCGATCTTCTCCGAGACGACGGCGAGCTTGGAGAGCCGCTTCTTTGTGTCTTCGGCGGCGGCAAGGAGCCGGCGTCGCCGGGTCGCATCGAGGACGAGATCGCGCCCGTTCTGCTCGCGATACTTCTCGGCGATGAGTTCGAGGAGAATCTCGTCGAAATCGGAGCCCCCGAGGTGGCGGGCTCCTTCGCTGAGGAGAATGTCGACGCGGTCATCGGTCACGTTGAGAATGGTGATGTCGAGCGTTCCGCCACCGAGATCGTAGACGAGGACACGACCCTTCACGCCCTGGGTGTGGGCGTAATAGAGAGCGGCAGCGGTCGGTTCGTTGACGATGCGGCGCACCTTCAGACCGGCGAGGCGACCAGCCGTGACAGTGGCGCGGCGAGCGAGTTCGTTGAAGTTCGCCGGCACCGTGATGACGACCTCGTCGATGTGACCGATGATACGGGCGCAGTCCTTCTTCAGTTTCGCGAGGATCAACGCAGAGATCTCCGTGGGAGTCCACTTCTCGCCGTCGATGTGAACGACGTGGGAGGGATCGTCCATGTGCTTTTTAATATGGCGCACCGTCCGGTCCGGATCTCCCCCATCCCTGGCCGCTGAGCCGACGAGTTTCACGCCCTCGTATCGATCAAAGAAAACGACCGAAGGGGTGAGTCGCTCTCCGTCCGCATTCGGGACGATTTCGGGATTGCCGTCGGTGCGAACATGCGCGAGGGCCGAGGTGCTGGTACCGAGGTCGATGCCGACATAGCTGGCAGTCTTGTCTGACATGGCGTGGGGTGAGTAGGGTTGGTTGTGTGGTCTTGGCAGGATCCTCCGTCACGAGACGAGGACCTCGGCCTTTCGAATGATGACGTCCTGGTTTCCGTTCTGGAAGACGTAGCCCGGACGGATCGTCTCGACGACGCGGGATCCGTTCGCATTCGCTCCGTTTCCATTCGTCTTGCGAGTGCCTCCCTCGGTGAGTGGAACAAGTTTGATGCGCTTGCGTTCGGCGAGGGATAGGACAGTGCCAGGCTCGAGATCGAAGGGCCTCACCGAGTGATCGTGGAGAAGTTCGATGAAGCCACGCTTCAGGATGGCGAGTTGTTCGGCGACCTTCGGGTAGAGCCACTTGTTTTCGTAGCGTTTGGCAAGATCGTCGATGAGATCGAGCCTGGCGATGAGCTTGCGGTAGAAATCCTCCTGTGAAAACTCAGGGCGGGCTGTAGTGCCGGAGTCCGTCGCGTTGCGGAAGACCTCGCCCCGATTGAGGAGGGCCTGCTGGCGACGGCGCTCGACCGCGAGTTCGATTTCGGCCTCGAGTTTTCGCAGGGACTGAATGCGGCGCTCAGCAGCGGCAATGGTCTCGACCTGTTTGGCCTCCTCGTCCTTCGAATCGGCACAGCGTTTCTGGAGGCTGCCGAGTTCGAGCCGCGCCGCATTGAGGGCTGCTTTCAGTTCCTCGCGCTCGGCGAGAAGATGTTCGCGTTGGAGACGGAGTTCGGCCTGGCGTTCCTCGGTGTTGCTGACTTCTCCGCCGAGTTTCGCGATCTGATCTTCGAGAGTCCGTTTCGTTTCGCGGGCGGTGAGGATCTCATCGCGGATCTTGCGGAGATCGGCATCTTCGCAGGCGAGGGTCAGTTTTTCTTCGCGCAGAGTTTCGTAGCGGTCTTCCCATTCCCGGATCGACGCACAGTGGCGGCTGCGTTCCCCTTCGAGTTCATGGGAAATGTTTTCAATCGCAAGGCGAGCCTCGGCGAGCAGCGTCTCGGTCTCGCGTCGCCGCGTCGCCTCGGACGCGATCTGTTCTCCGGCCTCGGCGAGCCGACTCCATCCGGCGCGAAGCGTTTCCGAAAATCCGGCGCGGGTCGTCTCGAGATACCGTTGCACGCCGCACCGTGAAGTGATCTCATCCTCGAGCTTCAAGCCGACGTCCTCGAGCCGTTCGGAGAGGCGCTCGATCTCCTCCTCGCGCTGGTTCAGTTCATCCTCGATCTGATTCTTTGCCGCTTCGACCGCCTCCCGGGCGCGGATCGAGGCACTGAGTTCTTCCTCGATCAGAGACAGTTTCTTGTGGCTGTCGGCGAGCAGCTTCGCCTGCGCCCTGACACTCTCCTCACGGGCATTGCGCAACGCATCGGAAAGCCCTTCGCGCGTGTTCCTCAGCACGACTTCGGTTTGTTCACGACGCCCGCGCTCGGTCCGAAGCTCTCCGAGGAGGGCATCGGATTCCTCACCGTGGCGCGCGATGAGGTCGGATTCCGCTTGGGTGAAGCGGGAGATCG
>CALDKL010000733.1 GCA_937898895.1 uncultured Verrucomicrobiae bacterium
AATCCGGTGAGCACCAGCTCGAAGGAATCCGCCCTGCCGTCGCCGTCGGCGTCTTTGTAAAGCTTCAGATCATGCCCGTGCTGCACGTAGCAGGCATCCCCCTCGCCCCAGGGCAGAACGCCGAGCGGGATGGCGAGGCCGTCGGCGAAAACGGTGGGTTCGGTGAGCCCTCCCGGAGGGATCGGTCCATTCAGAGACTCCCGCGAATAGACGACGACCTTGTCCCTGCCCCGGCCCGCATACAGGGCCTCGGCGGCCGCGGGATTCTCGTTTCCATCAACCGGATATTCCAGCGCAGTCTGGGTCCACATGCGTCCGCGCTGATCGAACGAGACACTGACAAACTTGCCGAGCCCCTCGCTCTCCTGCACGACGAGTTCGATCTCGTAGCCCTCGGGCAGGTGAAAGTCGCGCCACTGCTCCGTCGCACTGCGGGCCACTCCGCCGATGGCATTGCCCTCCTTCATTGGTTTTGCAGCCTGGGGTACGGCCTCCTTCGGAGATGGTTTGCGCACCTTTCGCAACGCCTCCTCGACTCCGCCGAGCGACTTCCAGGTCGGCGCATCCGGCGTCGGAGGCAATTCCTCGATTGTCACCTCCTGGATCTGCACGAGACAGGCTCCTCCGCTGTGGACCTGGGGAGCAATGTGGCCGTCGAGAGCCATGTTCGGATCGGTCTCGGTGAAGTCGATGCAGTGGACCCCGTTGATCCAGGTCTGAATGCGCCGCCCTTCGGCACGGATGCGATACTCGTTCCATCCGAAGACGTCGATGGCCTTGTCGAGAGCGGCCTGTTGCTCGGGCGAGGGAGCCCAGATGACCTTGTTGCGGCGGTGTTCATCGTAGAGTTTTCCAAACCAGCCCGCTCCGCAATCGACCTGGTATCCGCTCATGGCAGTCCCGTCCCCCACTCGCATGCTGCGAATCTGAATGCCGGAATTGATCATCCCGCTTTTCGGATCGCCGCTGCATTTGATCCTGAGCTTCAGCTCGAAGTTTTGGAAGGATCGCTTGGTGGAGAGGAAAAAGTTTTTCGGAATCTTCTCCGTCGTCGAGCCGCCCGTGAGGAAACCTCCCTCGACCCGCCAGACCTTCGGATCGTAGTCCCAGCCCTCGAGTGTCTTGCCATCGAAGAGAGAGATGGGGGCCTGTGCAGACAATACAAGATCGGCAGCCAGCGAGGCCAGGGCGAGGACGAGGACGAGAACGAACCTTCGGGATTTCATCTCAGACGAGGATGGCAATCTTTCCGGCTCACTCGATAGGGGCGCAATCGCGGATCATCCGGGCCCCCTGCCCCTCTCTCGGAGCATCGCAATCGGGAGGAGTCTCCGGATTTTTGCGAGGTTCGCGCTCCGGAACCAGCGAGGCGCCTCATGGCTCGCGTCCCGTTGCAAGATGCTTCGGAAAATCATTGGTGCGTTCGCAGGCGAGCTGCTCCATGACCTGCCGCAACTGTCGCTTCAGCATGGTCATGGTGTGGTCGCCACCGGCCTCTCCGAGAGCGGAGACACCATACATGAACGAACGCCCGAGGAATCCGAAACGCGCCCCGCTGGCGAGCGCACAAGCGATGTCGGGCCCCGAACGCAGGCCGCTGTCGAGCATGAGGGTGGTGCGGTCTCCGAACGTGCGAGCGAGGCGGGTGAGCGGTGCGATGGTCGACTCCCCCGGATCGAGCTGACGCCCACCGTGGTTGGAAACGATGATTCCGTCGACACCGATGGAGAGGGCTGTCTCGACATCCGATTCGTTGACGAGTCCCTTGATGACGAGCTTTCCCTTCCAGCGATCGCGCAGCGAGGCGAGACGCGCCGGATTGAGCCGACCGGAGAAGGTCCGATTCATGAAGAGGCCGAGGTGCTTCATGTCGAGTCCGTCAGGCAGGTAGGGCTTGAGGGTGGCAAATTCCGGCACTCCGGCACCAAGCTGGGTGAAAGCCCAACGGGGTCGCAGGCACATCTGCACGATGTTGCGCAGAGTCATGCGAGGCGGCATGGCGAGACCGTTGCGGATCTCGCGAGGGCGGTAACCGAACACAGGAGTGTCCGCGAGGATGACCAGGACGGGCAGGCCCGCTGCTTCGACCCGATCGAGAATCCGGTTTCGCAACTCCTCCTCGACGGGGTGATAGAGCTGGAACCAGGCCTTGCCTCCGGTGATCTCCGCGACGGTCTCGATGCTGGCCGTGGCCACGGTGCTGAGGATAAAGGGAACCCCATGTGCAGTCGCCGCTGCGGCGAGGATCTCCGTGGAGCGCGGCCAAATCAAGCCCTGCAGGCCGATGGGGGCAACACCGAAGGGGGCCTCGTAGGTCTGACCGAACAGCTCGGTCCGGAGATCCGCGCCGGCGAATTCGCCGAGGTAGCGCGGCATCAGCCGGACTTCGCGGATCTCGTCGGTGTTCCGGCGGAGGTTGATTTCAGAATTGCATCCACCCTCGAGGTAATCGAGCACAAACCCCGGGAGACGCCGGGCGGTGCGCTCGCGCAGGCGCTCGATCGAGGGAAAGCGGGGATCGAAACGTTCTTCCATATTGGCAGAATTCCTGATCTTGGGGGGGCTCCTATCCTTCACCACCATCCCTGATGGCATGACGTCGATTGAGCCACCGATGCGATTTCCCGGTTGCCAACCACAACCGATTTCTCGCACAGGCAATGCCGAGGGTCAAAGGGAAGGTCTCGTCCCGGAGCTTTCCGCTGCAGCGAGGTGCCCCCGAGGATCGGAGTGCTCTTTCGGAGGGCTTCCCGGGAAATGTCGAGATGGAAGATCAGGGCGCGACCGGCTTCGCCTGCTCCTTCTCCGCCTTCTTCGTTTCCTCGGGCGAAAGGCTCACGGGTTTCGTTTCCGGCACATCGAGTTCGCCGCTGATGGGCCAGCATTCCGGGTTGATGCGAATTTTCGGAGGAATCTTCACCTTGATGGTGGCTTCGTTGGTGAATTCATAAACGCGCTCGACGAGCGGCACCGCAGTAAAGATCATCGTGCCGTCATCGAGCCTCGCGATATTCAGGATCGCCGCACAGGTGCTCGATTCTTCGACCTTGAAGACCTGACCTGCGGAGAGGGGGAACTTCGCAGGTGTCTTCTCCGAGGGCAGAGGGAAGTCGACGATCCCATCGGGGAATGTGGTGGATCGGCCACGGATCACAAAACCGGAGGGAAAGACGTCTTCGGGGCCCATCGGCTGCACCGAGAGCACCGTAAACTCGCCGGAAAGGAAGAGCACGTTTTCCTGTTCGAGGTAATTCTTCAGATAGGACCGCTTCAGGATGCCATTGTAGGCCCGAAGCTCCATCGGACTGAACGGATAAACCTTTGCATAGAGATCCTTGGCGGAGACAAACTTGCCACGCGGTGCCGACACCGGCTTAAAACCGTGGATCGGGTCGAGTCGGTCGAGTTTTGTGAGGAGCTGGTAATTCATGGGGTGTTCCGGCTGCCCGAAGACCCACATGCAGAAGGACCAGGAAGCAAAGTTCATCCCTACGAGCACGGCGATGACGGCGAGCCAAAGGATGAGATTGCCACTGGCGTAGCGCCCCTCGTCTTGCTCGCGCGATTGCCGGGAAAAGGGACTCTGGTCGGAAAGCGTTTCCATCTCAGGCGTTTCCGCCACAATCTTGACCGTCCATCGTCGCAGGATCGTAGCTCGGCAGCGCATCGGCCTTGGCTGGCTCAAAGGAGGTACCGCATCCGCAACTTCGAACCGCATTGGGATTCTCGATCTTGAATCCAGAGTCGTTGAGGGCCTCAAAGTAGTCGAGTTGGCACCCATCCAGGTAGCCGACACTTTCCGCATCCACAAAAACCCGAGCACCTCGGTGCTCGAAAACCGTGTCCCCCTCGGTCGGCTCGCCGATTTTCATGGCGTAGGACAGGCCCGCGCATCCTCCCTTTTCGACGAAAAGGCGCAATCCCTTTTCGGCTGGCGAGTAGTCTTTCTCCTCGAGCAGATCGAGGAGATGACCGGCGGCGGCATCGGTGAGGTGAATCATAGGGAAAAGTAAAAGGTGAAAAGTGAAAAGTAAAAGGTAAAGAGACAGAGCAGCTCCCTGCCCCGGCCGGGCCCCCCTCACCCACAAATCTCGCTGACCCATGGGAAAAATCCGCCTCCTCCCTGAAGCCCTCGCCTGCCAGGTCGCCGCCGGTGAAGTGGTCGAGCGCCCGGCCTCGGTCGTGAAGGAACTCGTGGAAAACAGTCTTGATGCGGGGGCCACGAATATCGAAGTGCGCGTCCAACGGGGCGGCATCGCTCTGATCCGCGTCACCGACGACGGTTGCGGGATGAGCCGGGA
>CALDKL010000734.1 GCA_937898895.1 uncultured Verrucomicrobiae bacterium
AAAAGTGGCACAGTTTCACCAAAATGCGCTCGGCATGTCTTGTTCTTCCTTGTGCAGGACTTGTGAAGAATCTCCCTGATGGTTGCCCTTGCGGAGTTTGGGAGGAAAGTAGAGGGCGGTGCGGTGGCTCGATTTTTCGCCCCCTCGCCCGTTCAGGAACCCGCATGATGGAAGAAATCGAGAGACTGCGCACACGAGTGCGGGAACTGGAGTCACTGCTCGACGGGGAGAGCATGATCGATCCCTTCCGCCAGGTCGTGGAGTCGGCCCCCTACGGGATGGTGGTCTCGGATGCAGAGGGGCGCGTTGTGATGGTGAATCCGCAGGCAGTGGAGATGTTCGGCTACGGAGAGGACGAGTTCTTGACGCGCCGCATCGAGGATCTTGTTCCGCCGGGTTCTCGCCGCGGGCACAAAGGGATGCGACACGGATTTCAGGAGAATGCAAAGTCCCGTCCGATGGGAGCGGGCCGGGATCTCTTTGCCTGTCGCAGGGACGGAACGGAGTTTCCCGTCGAGATCGCCCTGACGCCGCTGAAATTCGCAGGGGAAACCCTCATACTCAGTTCGATCATCGACATCACGCGCCGCAAGCGCGACGAGGAGGATCTGCAACGCTATGCGCGGAGGCTGGAGCAGAGCAATGCGGAGCTGGAGAGCTTCGCCTCGATCGCCTCTCACGATCTGCAGGAGCCCCTTCGAAAAATCCGGATGATGGGAGAGAGACTCGTCGCTCTGCGCGGAGACGATTTGGGTGAACAGGAGCGCGATTATCTCCACCGCATGATCCGGGCTGGGGACAATATGCATCGTCTCATCCGGGATCTGCTCACCATCTCCCGCGTTGGGATGAGAGGCGAGGGATTTCGCTCTATCTCCCTGTCAAATCCCCTTCGCGATGCTCTTTTGGCACTCGAGCTTCTCATCGAGGAAACGGGGGCCGAGATTCATATCGGAGAACTCCCAGAGGCGGAGGTCGATGAGTCCCAGATGTGCCAGCTCTTCCAGAACCTGATTGGAAACGCGCTCAAGTTTCGCCGCCGGGGAGTGGTGCCGCGAGTGGAGGTGATCGGTGCCACGGATCCTCTCGAGCAAGGAGACGTGGTCCGAATCGAGGTGCGGGACAATGGGATCGGATTTGATCCTCAGCATCGCGAGAGGATATTCCAGATCTTCCAGCGACTCCACAGCCACAACGATTTCGAAGGCACGGGCATCGGACTCGCCATTTGCAGGAAGATTGTCGATCGACATGATGGAAGAATCTACGCCGACGGCATCCTGGGAGAAGGGGCCACGTTTGTCGTCGAGTTCCCCCAGCATCATCCGGCATCGGAAGGAGCCAACCACAATCCAGGAAGGAGAATCCCATTCGCATGATGGCCGAGGACGAACCTCATCCCGGAACCCGCGAGTCGATGGAAACGCATCGGGAGGGCGAGTCGCCCCTCCCCCGATCGGCCGGGACCGGTGAAGCGCCCGAGCGAAGCCAGGCCGCGAGGAGCGAGACTCCTCTCCGGATCCTACTGATCGACGATGATGAGGACGAATACATCCTGCATCGCGACTTGCTCAATGAGTGTTCGCGGGGGCGATACGAACTCGACTGGATCCCGGACTACGACGAGGGGCTCGCGGATCTGACCGCAGGAAACCACAATGCCTATCTGATCGACTATCGGCTTGGGGGGCGGACGGGACTCGACCTTCTCCGCTCGATGAGGGACGCGGGCATTGACCGCGCCATGATCATCCTCACGGGGCAGACAGATGATTCGGTCGATCAATTGGCAATGGAGGCGGGAGCCTCGGATTATCTCGTGAAAGGAGAGACTCGTGCCGCAGAGCTGGAGCGGGCGATCCGCTATGCAATTGAGAGAGTGCGCCATCAGCGGAGACTTCGTTTCCAGGCCGAGATCCTGCGCAATGTTCACGATGCCGTTTTCTATGTGTCCGCAGAGGGGATCGTGCGCGATTGGAACGAGGGCGCCGCGAGGATTTTCGGAATCTCCACAGAAGACGCGGTGGGAAAAACCATCGAAGAGGTCTGTCCGCATCCAGGAAATCACCCCTTCCATCGGCGGATAATCCCGGCAATCCGCAAGCAGTCGGTGGCCGAGGAGATCATCCACTGTCCGCGTCGCGACGGTCGCGAGGTCTATATCCGGGCGAAAGTCACCCCGATGAATCGCCGTGGCGAGAGGGGGTATGTCTTTTGTGCGAGCGACATCACAAAGGAAAAACTCCTCGAGGGAGAACTGGTCCGTGTCAGCGAAAACGAACAGCGGCGTATCGGTCAGGACATCCATGACGATCTCTGTTCCCAGTTGTCCGGGATCGGATGCCTCACGAAGGTGCTGGAAAACCGCCTGCGCGAAGCGAAGGCCGAAGAGGCGGAAATGGCGGCAGACATCACCGGGATGGTGGCCCAGGCCGGAGCAAAGGCGAGGGAGATCGCCAAGGGACTCGTGCCCGCCGTGCTCGAAAAGCAGGGTCTCGGATCGGCCCTGAGGGAGTTGGCGGCGATAAAGCGGGAGATGTTTGGAGTGAATTGTGTCGCACTGATTCCCGAGGATGAGCGACTCGAGAAAATCCCGGATCTGATTGCGATCCAGTTGTATCGCATCGCCCAGGAAGCAGTGGCCAACGCGATCCGCCACAGCGATGCCGAGATCATCGAACTCTCTTTGGAGGTTCTCGATGGACAGATCGAACTGAGCGTGCACGACAACGGCAAGGGCATGGTGCGCGAGCCGATCAACTCCTCGGGCATGGGGCTGATGACAATGCGCCGCCGTGCCGAAATGATCGACGCGGAGTTTTCTGTCTTTGCCACGCCCGGAGGCGGAACCCGTATCCGATGCAGTGTTCTGATCGAGCTATGAAAAATGGATGCCCCGCAAAAGTGATCATTGTCGACGATCATCCCATCATGCGGATGGGGCTGAGACTACTCCTGCAAACCTCCCAACTCGTCGAAGTCTGCGGTGAGGCGGGTTCGGTGGAGGAGGCGATCACGGTGATCACTGCGGCGAAACCGATCGATCTCGTGCTCGTCGACATCTCCCTCCCGGATCGCAGCGGTCTCGAATTGATCCGCGATTTGCGAACGCTCGATCCAGCGGCACGGGTGCTCGTGGTTTCCTCGCATGACGAGAGAGTCTACGCCGAGCGGGTCCTCCGGGCCGGCGGTCGAGGGTACCTGATGAAGGACCGGGCACCCGACCAGCTCATCGCCGCGGTTGCCCGAGTGCTCGAGGGAGACATTTTTCTGAGCCCGGTGATGACCTCGAGGATGATGGAGGCTCTTTCGGGGAGAAAGCCGACCTCCCCCGTCTCCGGGTTGACCGACCGCGAACTCGAGGTGTTCCGGGCAATCGGAGAGGGCCGAAGCACTCGCGAGATCGCCGGCATTCTCGGAGTCAGCATTCGCACCATCGACGCTCACCGCGCTCACATTAAAGAAAAGCTGGGACTGCGCGATGCGGCGGAGCTTTCCTACGAGGCGATCCGGTGGCGGGAAGCACAATCCTGAGAAAGCCGATCAGTGTCCTGGCGTACGAGATTTGCGTACAATCTCCTGCGGCGACATCGTACGCAAAATTAGCGGAGAGGGACAATATCGGCGGAGGAAGGGGCGGTCTAGGGTTGGCCAGTTCAATCACCCGACCCCACACCATGGAAGCCACCGCGCAAACCATCGATCACGACGAGCGAATCTACCGTAAACTCGTGGAATCCCCTTTCTTCCAAACCTATCGCCGCGCTTTTACGAACGCGACCGGTCTGGGGCTGGTGCTGCTCTCCGCCAATGAGGCGGTGGAATCCATCGAACAGGCGGGGCGCTTTGTCTCCCCCTTCTGCCGTGCCATGAACGAAAGCGGGGCGGGTTGTCGTCGCTGCGAACTCGAGCACCGTTGCCTCACCCGCGAGGTGGGCGA
>CALDKL010000735.1 GCA_937898895.1 uncultured Verrucomicrobiae bacterium
GAGGCGGAAGGGAAGAATCTCTACGACGGGGACGGTTCCACGGGCTGGTCCACCGCAACGCGCGAAGGCGAGGCGCACACCCTCGTCCTGAATCTGGCGAGGCCGCTGAGGGGCGCGGATCAGCTCGATCTCAGGCTGCTCTTCGAGCGTCACTTCGTCGCCGCGCTCGGCCGACTGCGCCTTTCTGCGACGACGGCGACGGGGGCCGTCGTCGCACTGTCGTCGGGCACTCCCGAGATCGAAACGAGCGATGACGCGACCCTTCGTCGTGCCTTTGTCAGGATCGACCCAGGTCACCAGGCGTTGCAGGAAGAGATCGCGACGCTCCGCAAGCGCCTTCCCGAGATGCCCACGACCCTCGTGATGAAGGAACGCCCCGCCAATCACCCTCGTGCGACCCATCGCCATCACCGGGGGGAATACCTATCGCCGAAAGAGGTCGTCGCGCCCGCCGTTCCCGCCTGCTTTGAACCCATCCCCGATGGCACGCCCGCTGATCGGCTCGGGCTGGCGAAATGGCTTGTCAGCGACCGCAATCCACTGGGCGCACGTGTCCTGGTGAATCGGACCTGGCAGGCTTTTTTCGGGAGGGGCATTGTCGATACGGCGGGCGACTACGGGCATCAGTCCCCTCCTCCCAGCCATCCGGAACTGCTCGACTGGCTTGCGGTCGAGGTGGCGGAACATGGCTGGTCGGTAAAGGCACTGCACCGCCTTCTCGTGACCAGCGCCGCCTACCGACGCGACAGCCGCATCCTTCCTCTCCAGCTCGAAAAGGATCCTGACAATGTCCTCCTCGCGCGGGGTCCTCGATTTCGTCTCACGGGCGAGATGTTGCGCGACGGAGCCCTCGCTGCGGCCGGCCTGCTCTCGTCGAGAATGGGTGGCCCCGGCGTTTTTCCCCCGCAGCCCGGCAGTGTCGTCGAACTGGCCTACGGGAACACATCGTGGACTCCCTCCGTCGGTGAAGACCGCTACCGCCGTAGTCTCTACACCTTCTCGAAGCGGACCGCTCCCTTCGCCGCCTACCTCGTCTTTGACGGTCCGACCGGAGAGAACTGCCTGCCGCGCCGCGACCGCAGCAACACACCCCTGCAGGCACTGACCTTGCTGAATGATGCGATGTTTCACGAGGCGGCCGAGAGTTTGGCGCGTTTGACAGGGTCAGATGGCGCGTCCGACCCTCTTGACTTGCTCTTTCGCCGTACCCTGACACGCCCGCCGAGCGAGGCGGAGAGAAAGGAGTTTGCGGCGTTTTTTGCGAAGCAGCGAGCCCGACTGGCTTCGGGAGAGCTGAACGCCGAAGCGATCCTTTCCTCCGGCAAGGGGCCCGCCACTCCCGATCTCGCCGCCTGGGCGATGGTGGCGCGAGTCCTCCTGAATCTGAACGAGAACATCACCCGCGGTTGATGATGCACGAATCCCTCCAGACCCTGACAAGACGCCATTTTTTCCAGGATTGCGGTCTCGGTCTCGGCCGGATCGGACTGGCCTCGGCGTTTGCGGGCGGCTTCGCCAATCTCCTTCGCGAGGCCGGGGCGGCGGATTCCGATCCGCTCGTCCGGCGCGGTCCCCACCACGATGCGAAGGCAAAGCGCGTCATCTTCCTTTTCATGGCGGGTGCGCCGAGCCAGCTCGAGTTGTTCGACGACAAACCGAAGCTGCGCGAACTCGATGGCAGGCCGATCCCGCCCTCGGTCATCGCGGGGCAGCGATACGCCTTCATCCAGCCCGATGCCGCCGTCCTCGCGCCGCGTTTTCCTTTTGCGAGACACGGTCAATGCGGTGCGGTGCTCTCCGATCGGCTCCCGCATCTCGCGAACATTGTCGATGACATCGCCATCGTGAAATCGCTCAGGACCGATCAGTTCAATCATGCCCCGGCGCAGTTGTTTCTCAATACCGGACACGGCCTGCCGGGGCGTCCCGCGATGGGTTCCTGGCTCAGCTATGGAATCGGGAGCGAGGCGGATGACCTGCCTTCCTTTGTCGTATTGAAAAGCGGTGGCAGTCTCAGCGGCGGTGCGGCGATGTGGAGCGCGGGATTTCTGCCGGGGAGTCACGCGGGGGTGCCCTTTCGCGAGTCGGGCGATCCGATTCTGCACCTCTCCAGTCCGAAGGGTTATGACGCGGTCGCCCAACGCGATTCGATCGATCTGATCCGGAGGCGGAATGAATCGGAGCTGGGGCTCATCGGCGACCCCGAGATCCGGACCCGGATCGATGCCTGCGAGGTGACATGGCGTAATCAATACGGCGCGAGAAAGGTGATGGAGCTATCTGATGATACGCACACGATCC
>CALDKL010000736.1 GCA_937898895.1 uncultured Verrucomicrobiae bacterium
GGGTCGTCCATCGCCTTTTCACCCTCGACAAACACCTTGAGGGCGATGTCTTCCCAGCGCTTTGCTTCTTCTAGAGCGATGGCGGCACGGGCCTCATCGGTTTTTGCGAGGGCTAGGATGTAGTCCGGTCGATGCTGGAGGATGGACTCCAGATCGGCTTCTCCTGCCGGTCGGGATCCCGGCAGGTCGAGCGAGCCGTCGAGACGCAGATCAGAGGTGGCCTCGAGGCCGATCAGTTGGTTCAAGAGAAGGCGTTGCTGCTGTTCCTGGGTGAGAAGGAGTTCCACTTCCTGAGCGAGTGTCCGCCCATTCAGATTGGCCTGGATCACGTCCAGCTTCGATACCTCTCCGAGTTTGGCCTTTTCCTCCAGGAAGGTGAGGATTTCCTTGTTGAGCGCCCCGCTTTCCCGACCGATCCGAATTTTTTCGCGGGTGGCAAGCAGCTCGACGACGCCCCGATCCACTTCGCCCGCGAGCTCGCGGCGACGCTCCGCGATCTCGGCCTCGGCGAGGATGACCTGATACTTGCGCAGACCCGTCTCGCGTTTGAGTTTCGCGGTCAGGGGGAATCGTTGCGAGAAGGCAACCTCGTAATTGCCCTCGCCTTCGTCGAGTCCGACGCCGTCGTCGTTCACGCTTAGCTCGAGCTCGGGATTGTCGAGACGACCAGACCATCGCACTCGGGTTTTGGCCCGTTCGATCTCAAGGGTGGCGATCTTCAGATCCCGGTTGTTCGCAAAGGCGAGCGAGATGGCCTTGTTTCGCGACAGCGCGACCGGATCATCGGCGTGCAGAACAAAGGTAACCATCGAGATAACCGCGGCGACTGAGGTGTTCGAAAGAAAGGTTTGTTTCATTGGATCATTGAAGAAGGAGAAGATGGGGGGCCAAAAAACGATTGTTTTGGAAGGCAAGCTCGGACCAGGTCGTCCGTATAAGACGGATCACCTCTCCCGCCAATCGTGGAGTTACGGCAACCAGTAAACCGCCCGGGGAGGCGCCCAAGACTGAGGAGATGGGTTGTGTTTCGTGCATGAATCAATAGAGTTCCGGTGGGTTGAATGCCGATAAGAACCAATGCCCCCGAAACTTTCGAAAAATATTCCTTCGCAGAAGACACTCTGCATTCCTTTCGGGACAATCCTGTTGAAAGACTCCTCCCGCTAACAACCGTTGGCCGGCGCTCCTTCCATGTGCGGTGAAAATTTTTCGGGGGATATCCCGGGGATTGGCATTCTACCCGATGAGCACCACCCCCTTTTTAATCTCGCAAACTTATGAAAAAGTCAGATTTTGATCGGCATCTCGAAGACGCGACAGAACAGCTCCGGGCTGAACCGGCAGTGGACGGCCTCCACGACTTTGAACGCAGGGTCTGGGCCGAGATCGCCCTGCATGACGAACGATGGCCGAGCCGGATCGTACGGTTTTTTCGCGAAGGTCTTCCCACTCTCCCGGTTCCCGCAGTGGCTGGCTCTGTTGCCACGGCACTGGTCGTCGGTGTTCTGACGGCTCTCGTTCAGGCGAAATCCTACGGGGAAACCGTCTCGGATTCGATGGAAGCACGCTACGTTTCGACGATTCACCCCGTCCTTCGCAGCGAGAGCGAAGATCACCGGCACCTTTCCCCCAACCGCTGAGAAGGCGGTGTTCACCACCCTGTCGCCATGCGTTCCCTCCCTACCACCCTGATTCTCTCGGCCATCGTCGGGCTACTCGCGTTCGGCGGAGTTTTCTTGTGGAAGAAGAACCAGATTGACCACCGCCATGAACACCTTGATGCCTTCGAATGGTTCTGCGAAGAGTTCGAGGTCGGTGGAGATCAGCGGGGGAAGATCGAAGCACTCCATCTTGC
This sequence comes from uncultured Verrucomicrobiae bacterium, assembly GCA_937898895.1. Classification (GTDB taxonomy): domain Bacteria; phylum Verrucomicrobiota; class Verrucomicrobiia; order Verrucomicrobiales; family DEV007; genus Arctic95D-9. Next base: position 1,856 of record CALDKL010000736.1, read on the forward strand.
TTACTTTCCGGAGTGCGAGGACCACTGCGTTCACTACGCCGATACCAAGCAGACCCTATCCAAGATCACGAATGACCCCGGTCTCGACCAACACCCCGAACACGCGAAAGCCGCCGTCGAACTCGCTCTTCTGAAAAAGGAAGCGGACAAGAGATTCATCGATTTCATCTACAGCGTCGCGGCAGAGATGGACTCAGATTCCTCGGAGCGCTACCTGCAGCGAATGAAGGGCTGGCTGGAAAAGACCACCTCGATTGCGGGTGAGTAACATTCATCCGATCTTTCATGGACGATGATGACGACAAACGCACCATGGAGCGTCTCCAGCAGGGGGACGAACTCGCGTTGAACGACCTGATGGCCCGCTGGAAAGAGCCGCTCGTCACATACTGCCTCCGCTATACGGGAAACATTACCGACGCGAAAGAGATCGCCCAGGAATCCTTCGTGAAGGTCTACCAGTCGCGTCATCGATACGCACCGAGGGCCACCGCTTTTTCTACTTGGCTCTTTCAGATCGCAACCCACCTTTGCCGGATGCGCCATAGTTCGACAAGACGTCATCCCGAAATCTTTTAGTCTGACGACTTT
>CALDKL010000737.1 GCA_937898895.1 uncultured Verrucomicrobiae bacterium
GTGACACACGTGGACCATTCCGCGCGAGTCCAGACCGTCGATGCGGAACGGAATCCCCTCTATTACCGTCTTCTCAAGGCATTCGAGGCCCTCACGGGTTGTCCCGTGCTCATCAACACCAGCTTCAACGTTCGCGGAGAACCCATCGTAGGGTCGCCTCGCGATGCCTTTTTCTGTTTTCGCGCCACCGACATGGATGTGCTTGCGGTGGGTCGGCATCTCCTCGTGAAGGAAGACCAGCCTCGCATCGCCGAGGCAGACGTGCGTCGGCATCTGGATCGATTTGCCCTCGACTGATCTCGATTTCTGATTCCCCGAAACCCTGACACAAACACCATGACGCCTCTCGACTGGAATCCGGATGAGAAAAAGCTGCGGCAGTTCGGTTGGTTCGCCTTGCCGGGATTCGGCCTGATTGGTGCCGTGCTTGGCTGGCGCTTTGGCTGGTTCGCGGCGGGAGAATGGCTTGTTCCGAGCCTACTCTGGACGGTGGGGGCGGTTTCCGCCGTGCTCGCCTTCGTTTTGCCAGGGTGGCTGAAGCCACTCTATCTCGTTCTCACTGCGATCTCCGCCGTGATCGGACCCATCGTCGCCACCCTCGCGATGGGATTGATTTTCCTGACCGTGTTTGTTCCCCTCGGTATTTTCTTCCGGCTGCGCGGACGCGATGAACTGCGCTTGCGGCCGGACCCGGAAGCGGGCACGTTCTGGGAGAACTCGCCTCCGGTACCGGAGCCGAGACGTTATTTCCGCCAGTTTTGATACCCGCCCTGCACCCGACGATGACCGAACCGGAGAACGAATTCGAAAAAGCCTCTCGCAGCGGCGAGGGGAACCAGGGACTTGTGGCCGAATTTGTTGCCTTTCTCCGCGAGAATCGGAAATGGTGGTTGGCCCCGATCCTGGTCGTCCTCCTCCTGTTCGGCATCCTCATCCTCCTCGCGAGCACGGGAGCCGCTCCGTTCATTTATACCCTGTTCTGAGGCATTCGGGAGAGCAACAGGGCGAGCGGCATTCACGACATGAGACTCCGTCAAAATCAACTCTGGCAGATCGGGGAAACGTCCTTCCGCATCGTGCAGGTCGATCGGCTCTCTGTGGAATACAAGAAGCAGGAGACCGCCCCCGGCAGCAAAGGCACCCATGAAACCGTGAGCAAAAAGGAGTTCTGCCGACTCATCAAGGGTGCCGTGGAAGTGAAGTAGAGGTCAGGGCCAATACTCGGCAATCTTCCGATTCAGAAAGGCAACGCTGCGCTCGAGTTGCTCCATGCCTTCGACGCCGTCCTCGATGCTGATCCATCCGTCGAATCCCTTGCTTTTCAGTTCGGTAAAAATCGCGTCGTAGTCGTTGAGGCCTTTGCCAATCTCGCCGTGGCGGAGTCGTCTGGCATAGCCCTGCGTACCTCCCTCTTCCCGCCGCAGATCCTCGAGGGTGCCCTCGGCGAGATAGCGATCGCTTGCATGCATGGTGACAACCCGTGAGGAGACGCGCCGGAGCAGCTCGAGCGGATCTTCTCCGGCAAGATAGGTGTTGCTGGGGTCGTAGTTGACGCCGAAATTCGGATGCTCGATGGCCTCGACGATTTGGCAAAACACATCCATTTTCTGCGCGAACTCAGGGTATTCCCAGAAGTCGTCCTTGTAATGGTTTTCGAGAATGAGGGTGACACTGCGATCCTCCGCAAACGGGAGACAGGCTTGGATGGAGTCGACGGCGAGTTTCACACCTTCGGAAAGGCTCAGTTCCGGGCGCCGCTGACCGCTGAGGACACGGCAATAGGAGCCGCCGAGGGCGTGGGTCATCTCGATCCAGCGTTTTTGCCGGGCGATTTCGTTTGCACGGAAGGTTGCATCGGGATGGGTGAAGTCGGGAGAGCAACACATCATCGGAATGACTCACCCGGTCTCCTCGACTTCCCTGCGAAAGCGGGTCCAGTTCGCCTCGTCAGCCATCTCGAGGAAGCCGGCGTACCACTCGAGTCCCTCGACCGCAAGGGTGGAGGCGAGTCGAATCCACTCCGAGACAGTCATCGACCCATCCCTGCAGAGAGCCTGCATGAATGCTTTGGGAAATGCGGCGAGGCGAGGCATGGTTGGAAAGAGAAGGGGGAGCGGGTCTCAGAGTTTTGGAATCGTGGTAGAGTCCTTCGGGGGATTGCGTCCGATGAAGGGATACTGCTCGAGATCGACGACCTGGCCGCTGATGGGGCCGCTTTCGTCAGCGAGCCAGTAGATTGCAGCCATGGCGATTTCCTCGGGTTTGAGAATGCGGCCGGCCGGCGCGTAGACCTTGGGAAGGTGGCTCGGCCAGTCTTCGGCCAAGCCGTGCTCGCGTTTGCGCGTTGCTTCGTTCTCGGTGAGAACCCAGCCGGGGTTGATCTGGTTCACGCGCACGCCGTTTTCCCGCATGAGGGTATCGCCGAGATTGCGAGTCATCGTCATGAGGGCCCCCTTGGAGACCGAATAGGGGAGCAAGTCCGGCTCGCCGCTCCAGGCGTTGACACTTCCGATATTCAGCACACAGCCGCGAGCTTCGGCAAGGTGAGGGAGGGCTTCCTTGATGAGGAGGAAAGGAATGATCGTGTTGACTTCGAGCATCTTCCGAAAGAACGGCGCGTCGGTACTCCGGAGATTTCCCGAAGCGACGATGGCGGCGTTGTTAACGATGGCGTCGAGTCGTCCGAACTGCTCGAGGGCGAGGGCGACGAGACGACCGGGGCATCCGTCGCAAGCGAGATCCTCGATATGGAGGACGGCGCGGTCGGCTCCGATTCCGGCGACGGTTTCTTCTCCGAGGTCCTGCTCGAGGCCGTGGATCACGACGCGAGCCTCCTCGGCGACGCACTGCTTTGCGATGGCTTTGCCGATGCCGGTGCAGCTGCCGGTGACGATGATGACCTTGTGTGCGAGGCGCATGGTGGGTAGGGTAGACCGAGGTGGCAACTACTTCCACAAGGGAGTTGGAGAGGATCTCCGTTTCCGATCCGCGCCGTCTCTCGCGCCGAAACACGATGAGAGATGCGGCCTTCGATGACTGCGGAGTCTCAAACGATCCGGCTCGCAGCGATGCCGTGGATCATGGGAGGGGAGCTGATTGTCCGGCACGCCGGACAGGGCAAGTCAGAGTGATCAGGGAGAGATCCAGCAGGACTCGTGACGCCGCATTCCGATGCGCGGGTAGTAATCGACGGCCTTGGGTGCCGCCAGGAGAACGAGCGTGGCTCCCGATCCCGCTGTTTCGGTCACGCGCCGGATCAATTCGCGGCCGATCCCGCAGCGTTGGTAGGCCACGTCAACGGCGAGATCCGAGAGGTAACAACAGAACGAGTAGTCGGTGATCGCGCGGGCGATCCCCACGAGCAACCCGTCCAGTCGAGCAGTGAGATTCAGATCGGCATGGCGCAGCATGGCTTCGATCCTGGCACGGTCCTCGATGGGGCGGCGTTCGGCTAGGGTAGAGCGCAGGAGAAGATCGACGAATTCGTCGGCTCCGAGATCGGGCTCGAGCTGATACTCGGGAATGGTTTCCATCGCACGAGCATGGGCAAGCGGAGCGGTCCCGGTCAAGTGGGAATGCCACTGTTGCAGGGAAAAAGAAAAAGGCCGCGCCTTGCGAGCGCGGCCCCAATC
>CALDKL010000738.1 GCA_937898895.1 uncultured Verrucomicrobiae bacterium
CCCCCACCTCCCTTCCCCCGCGCAAGACGAAACTCATCGCCACTCTCGGCCCCGCCACACAGTCGACTGAGATGATCCGCGCTCTCATTGAGGGAGGGGTCTCTCTCTTCCGTCTGAACATGAGCCACGCCCGGCATGACTGGGTGCGCGAGAGGGTGTCCACCCTTCACTCCGAAAGTGAGTCTCTCGGCATTCCCGTCGCCACTCTCGTGGACTTACAGGGCCCGTCGATTCGCACCGGTGATGTGGAAGGAAAGCTGACTCTTCAAAAAGGCGACCAGGTCGAATTCCGCAACGCCGACCTCGCACCGGCCCGTGCCCTCTCCGTGACGACGAACTACGACGGTCTCCACCGCGACGTCTCGCCGGGGGACACCATGCTCGTCGACAACGGGGAGCTGCATTTCCGGGTGCTGGAAAAAAACGAAGGACGTCTCCTCTGCGAAGTCCTCACGGAGGGTGAAATGGGATCGCGCCGCCACATCAATCTTCCCGGAATCCGGGTGAATCTGCCCGTCCTCACCGACAAGGACGAAACCGACATCGCCCTCGCGGCCTCAATCAGGGCAGACTACGTCGCGATCAGTTTCGTGCGCGATGCGGAACATGTCACCCTGCTGCGGGAAAAGTTGCGTTCCCTCGGCAGTCGCGCGGCCGTCGTCGCGAAGATCGAGGACCAGGAGGCGGTGAAGCATCTCGAGGGCATCGTGCGCGAGGCAGACGCCGTCATGGTCGCGCGCGGCGACCTCGGCATCGAGGTCCATCTCGAAGAACTGCCCGTAGTGCAGAGGAACATCATCCGGGAATGCGCTCGCATCGGTCGCCGGGTCATCGTGGCGACCCACATGCTCGAGTCGATGGTCGAAAACCCGGTGCCGACCCGGGCCGAGGTCACCGATGTGGCCAACGCAGTCAACGAACAGGCCGATGCGATCATGCTCAGCGGCGAGACCTCGGTGGGCCGCTATCCACTGAAGTGCGTCGAGTTTCTCGACCGCATCTCCCGCCGCATCGAGCGCGAGCCATCCTCCTGTTCCATCGTTTCTCTGGAACTCGAAACGGAAAAAGAAAAGCTCGTCCATTCCGCCGTGGTCCTCGCCGAATCGCTGGAGCGGGCCAGTCTCGTCGTCTTCACCGCACGCGGAATTCTCGCGAATCACGCGGCGAACCTGCGCCCCGCCCGGGCTCCCATCTTCGCCTTTTCACCCGATTCGCAGGTCGTTCGGGAACTGCTCATGAACCGCGCCGTCCATCCCACGCAGTTCGATTTTTCCGAGAATCCTGACCAAACCACCCATCGGGCTCTCGCCTTGCTTCGCGAGCAGGGTCTCGTCGCAGCCGGAGATCCCGTCGTGATCGTCAGCGACGTGCTCCTTCCCGGCTTCGACAACGGTGCCATCCTCCTTCGCCACGTCTAAGCATCGTGAACCTGCGCCACTACCAATCGATCCATCCCGATCTGCTCCCAGGGCTGGTCAACACGGCCTTGCGAAACGACTTCGAGGATCTTGACGACCTCTGCGCCACCTACGATCTCGGGCGCGAGGGCATCGTCCGCCTCTTGAGCGAACTGGGTTACCACTACGTGGCGGAGATCCGCCAATTCCGCCTCCGTGCCACCGGAGAGGGTCAGGTGCCAGACCCAACCCTGTCCGATACGGGCAGAATCACTGACCGCTCTTGATGTCGAGCAGTTCGACCTCGAAGACCAGCGCACTGTACGGCTTGATGTCCGCTCCGGCTCCGCGATCTCCGTAGGCGAGATCGTAGGGGATGAAGAATCGATACTTCGAACCTTTCGACATGAGCTGCACGCCCTCCGTCCAACCGGGAATGACGCGGTTCAGAGGGAACTCGGTGGGCTCGCCGCGTTCCACGCTGCTGTCGAACACCTTTCCGTCGAGGAGGGTGCCGTGGTAGTGGACCTTCACTTCATCGGTGGCCTTCGGCTTCGGCCCTTCGCCTTCCTTGATCACCTCATACTGGAGTCCGCTCGCAGTCGTCTTGACCCCCTCCTTCTTGGCATTCGCCTCGAGGAAGGCAATGCCCTTGTCCATGTTCTCCTTGTCCGGCCCGGTTGCATTCCTGTGATCGAGGACTTTCTGATTCTCCGCGAAGGCGGCGGAGACTTCCTCCTCGTTCAAAAGCGGCTCGGTCTTGCTGACGACGGATTGGAACGCGCTCGAAAATTGCTTGAGGTCGATCTCGATTCCCCGATCCGTAAGTTGACGGGCAATCATGAGTCCGTAGGCATAGCTGATCCGCTCGGAGAGGGATTCGGGTTTCTTGGCCTCCTCGGAATGGGCCGGGCGGGTGATCATGGCAGGAAAGGAGCACGCCAGAAGCAGCGCGATTCGTCGGAAGGATTGAGTTTGCATGATGGGTGAAGAAATCTGGTCCGGGAAGTTCCTCAGACCGCGAAACCTAAGCGGTAACAAAATTGGGTCAAGGCATACGATGGATCTAAGAAATGTGTCGCAGAGCCGTTTCATCCCGGAACCAATGAAGCGGGATTTCGCTTTTCCTCAACTTTCTCTGAATTGTCTAAAATTTCAGGAGTCCATACC
>CALDKL010000739.1 GCA_937898895.1 uncultured Verrucomicrobiae bacterium
CTTTAAGGAGTCATCAGCAGTGATGCGAGACGCCATTGCGGCAAAAGGACACCTTCATCTTTTACCTTGTGAGCGTGCATCTTCCCCTCCGCACTACCCGAGCGCGGCCTACTCTTATTCAGCAATAAAGCAGGTTTTCTATGACAAAAAAGACCAGAGGCACACTGGTTTGATCGATGTACTCACAAACTTCTCCGCTTATAGAATGGTAATCCCCCGTCCGAAATCAACATCCATTCCCTCGTTCAGTGCAACCTCAAACCACGATTTCCCTGATGTCCCTTCTTCATAACCTGCGGGATCTTCGGCGTGCTGCAAAGACAGCACCTCCGGCGCTAAGTGACAGGAATTACTTCTTGGGGCTCGTAAAGTCTGAAGTGCCATGCGCCGAATTGTTTTTCTCGGAAATCGAAGATCCCGCATGGATCCCTGATTTGGAATCATCGGGTTTCTTCGACGACTTGCCGTCCGCAATTCCTCACGAGGACGGATCGACAACTTATCCGCGTTCGCTTCCAGTTCACGGGCTTTCTCGGCTGGCCTCGCGTAATCCCGCTGAAGTTGCTCGGATCATCGCAGGCTTACCTGTGACAGAGAATTTCAATGTCAACGATCAGATTCTTCGCTGCATGGTTGACATCCGGGATCCTGCGCAAGTCCCGAAACTTCTCCCAGTCGCCAAACGGATTGCTACTGGCAGGAACCACTCTACCCGAATCTTCCTCAGAGAGCTTATGAAGACTTGGGTTTCGATGGACTGCCCCGCGCAAGCGCTCGTTCTCACGGAAGCCTTCGTAATTGCCGTATCGGAAGATGAGTCGTTGCGCCGCCAGGATCAGCATACCGCTTGGGAGTTTGATGAATGCGATCGCGAAATTCTTGAGCCTCTCTCCGAATCTAATTCGTCTGCCATTGCAAGCATCTGTTTCAATGGATTACGGGCTTATTACGATGCTTCGGTCTCTGCGGAAAATTTTTCCTCCGACCCGATCAACCGGTTCTTCGGAGGCTCGGTAAAGGATCGCCTCGAATCTGCATATTGGCTTGAGGACTTCAAAGCCGTTAACCGCCATCGCGAAGAACCAAGAAGGGTCCTTGCTCATCGACTTTACACTGTTCTCGGATCCGTCTTTTCGGAGCTTGACCCTGAGGCCGTCAGCCGAGACGAGGAACTCCGGAGCCATCCGTGGTCATTGTTTCAGCGACTAAGATGGCAACTCTACGCCGACCACCCAGCGTTTACACTTGAATTTGCCAGAAGGGACGTTCTCGCGTTACTGCCGCTGATGAACCGGGATGACCATCTACACGGCTATGAGTTTGCTTCAATGCTCGCTGCACACACGGTGCAGCATGGTCACCAATTTCTCACTTCGAGCGAAGTAGCAGCGATGATCGAAGTTGTGATGAGAGGCCCATTGGGCGACAATAATGAAGTTCTCGAAGGCACGGAATACCAGCATCGCTTTCGGCAACGTCAACTTTGGCCAATTCGTGACCTACTTCCGGATAATGTCAGAACAGAACTCGACAACGGGGGCGGCGACGGCAAGGTGGCACTCACGAATCTCGAACTGGAGTATTTCAAGCCTATCCGCACGACCGGAATTGGCGTTGGAGGATTCATCGAGGAGAAATCCCCGTTTCCAGTTTCGTTTATTGAGGCGGTTGAAGACGATGAACTTTTCAGTCTTTTGAATGATTGGACATCACTAAAGCAGCGGGCTTACGGTGATTTCACCGAAGAATCCGTTCGCAAATTAGCACATGAGTTTGCTGCCCTGATCGAAAAGGATCCATCTCGATTTCCTGCAAATTCAATGTGGTGGCAAAGGATTCGACGCCCGGTGATTTTTTCAGTTCTCATCGAGCAATGGACCAAAGCACTCTCTCCCAAGGATCACGACACGCATAGCAATCGGCCGCCGGAGGTTGATTTGGTTGCGGCTTTTGGTGCAATGGAGCAGGTCATTTCTTCCTCTCAGAATCA
>CALDKL010000740.1 GCA_937898895.1 uncultured Verrucomicrobiae bacterium
GCCATGGTTGAGGCGGGCTACGACTGCATCGATATCAACTTCGGATGCCCGGTAAAGAAAGTCGTGTCGAAAAACGGAGGATCTTCCCTGCTCAAAGACTGCCCGGTCCTCGCCCACGTCGCCCGATCCATTGCCCTCGCCATCGGCGAGCAGGTGCCTGTGACCGCCAAGATCCGCATCGGATGGGATCAGCACCTCATCAACGCCCCGGAAGTCTGCCGCATCCTAGAGGACTGTGGGATCCAGGCCATTGCCGTGCACGGGCGCACCCGGGCGCAGGGCTACTCCGGTGAAGCCGACTGGAACGTCATCGACGAATGCAGCCGCTCCGTCTCGATTCCCGTGATCGGAAACGGCGATCTCGCCTCCGGTGCCGATGTCACGCACCGCCGAGCCACCACCGGAGTGCGTGGAGTCATGATCGGCCGCTCAGCCATGGCCTATCCGTGGATCTTCCGCGAAGCGAAGCACTACCTGGCCACCGGCAAGGCCCCCGACCCGGTCACCCTCGAGGAACGCTGGGGCTTCGTGCTCCGCCATGCCCACCTCCTCCGCGAATGGGGCAAATTCCCCACCGAGCGATCCGCCATGCAATCGCTGCGATCCAGGCTCATGGCCTACACCAAAGGACTGCGCGGCGGCAAGAGCCTCCGCCAGCGCTTTGCGTCCGTCTCCTCAATCACCGAACTCGAGGACATCGCCGCCGATCACCTCGCCGGAGCACACTGCCTGGCTGCCGAGCAGGACGAATCCGACGAGAGCGAGACCTTTGCCCTGGTCGACCCGACCGCATGAGTCGCGATTCCAAGGAAAAACAGACCCATCGGACTCAAGATCCTGCATAAATCCAGACTCGACAGAATTTTAAAATGTTTTATAATCTGTGAGAATCTGCCTGTTCCCCATGAAATCGTTTCTCCCGCTTTCTCTCGTCGCCCTGACTCTCGCGAGTCCGTTCACCCGTGAAGCCCGAGGGGGGGATCCGGGATGGGGGGAATACCCGGTCCGCGGATGCTCAAACTGCGCCGATTCGAAGTTCCAGACGCCGCGTCTCAATCAGTTGATGCCGCTTCGCCATTACGAGGATCGGAGACGTTACAACGCGGCCCCCTGTTGCGGAGAACCCGAGCGGATCGATCCCTATCTGGTGAAAACAGTGGTCGTCAGAAAGCGCCGCATTCCCCACTACACTTACGACGCCAACGGCAATCGCAGTTGCCACCACGTCCTCACGACGACTTACAAAGAGATCTACTCCGACGGCAGTTGTTACGTCTGGACGGAACAGGGTTGACCCCCACATTTGACCCTCTCTGGTCAAAACGTGCGGGCACCGCGCCCCTTCCACGAGTCACGCCGCTGCGGCAACTCCGGTCTCTTTCGTTTCCTCGTGGATTTCCTCCTCCGCTTCGAGCGGATTGTAGTCGGCGAGGAGCACGAGATGTTCTCCGATGCTCGTGACGAGTTCCTCCAGCGCATCCAATCCCGCATCGATCCGGCTCAATTGCTCCACCACGGAATCCCCGAGCCGTTCGCGCAAGGTCAGCACAGGTGCCGGAGGGAGGTCTACCCCGCCTTCGCCGGGCTCCTCTTCGGCAAAGGTGGCTTCGACTTCCTGGGTGGAGGGTTCGAGAGAGACAAATTCCGCCACCTCTTCAACGATTTCCGCGGGTTGTTCCTCGGCTTCGAACTCCACGCCCGGACTATGATGCAGCGGGGATGCCGGGACGGCTTCTTCCTGCGCGTCTACCTGCGCATCTACCTGCGCATCTTCCGAGGCAGCTTCCGGAGCAAACACGACCGGCTCCGGCCGGGCGACCGGCGAGGAACGCATCAGTTTTGCGAGACCGGCAGCGGCCTCCTGCAATTCGTCGAGGTAGTCCCTCGTCAACGGTGGAGTCGGGTTTGGCTCGGAATCTCCCGAAATGCGGTCGAGCCGAATCTGGGAACGAATCGCGCTTCCCTCCCCTTCTTCGGGCACTTCCGGGACTTCCGGCCCCATCGATTCCCGATACCAGTCACTCGGAGCGTGGTGCAGGGATTTCTCCCTGGAACGCGAGCCAAAACGGGCGTAAAGCATCACTGCGGCCAGGACAAGCAACGCGGCGATGAGGATGAGGGAACCCCAGGTGTTCATAGATGACCCAGATCATCAAGAAATCCTAGATACTTTCAACCCCAAATTATCGCAATTTTTCATTTCCCTGAGTTCCCCGCCTTGCTGAAACTGGTCGGAGCGTCGAAGATGAGCCCGATCCGCTCCCCGAACCGATGAGCATTTACAATCGCGACTACATGAGAGACGAGGATCGGCCTCGTGGCGGTTCCGGTCCGGCGACCTGGAGCGTGGTGGGCTGGCTGATCGCGATCAATCTGGCTGTCTACCTCGTCAACAATCTCCTCTTCTTCAATCCGAATCGCGACTGGTTCGGGCTTTCTCTGGGGGCACTGACTGATTTGCGGCTGTGGACGCCGTTCACCTACTCGTTCTTCCACGCCAATCTCTGGCACCTCTTTGCGAACCTGCTCGGTCTGTATTTTCTCGGCCGTTTTCTCCTGCAACTGCTTCCTTCGCGGCATCTCCTCCGAATCTACCTCTTCGGCGGGTTGGTCGGCGGGGCGCTCCAGATTGCCTGGAATGGGGTTGCCGGAGATGCCATCGTCGTCGGTGCCTCGGCTTCGGTCCTCGCGATCACCTTCGCCGCCATCACACTCGTGCCCTACCAGCGAGTGAATCTGCTCCTCTTCTTCATCCTCCCGGTGAGTCTCACGATGCGCCAGATCGGTTGGATTCTCCTCGGGGGCAATGCGCTGATGTTGCTCTTTCGCGATCAGGCCCCGGGAAAGGACGGCGTGGCGGTCATGGCCCATTTTGGCGGCATTCTCCTTGGCTGGGCCTATATCCGCTTTCGGTGGCACGAACCCCGAATCGCGAAACGGTCCGCACCGCCGCGTCGGAGAGCCCCCGCGCCCCGACGATCCGGGGCCCCCAATCGCGCGGCGGAACCTGCTCCGAATACCCGCCGTTCTCCCTTTGTCACTGGTGACGTGGATGCCATACTCGACAAGATCAATGAGCACGGCTTCCAAAGCCTGACGCCGGAGGAGCGCCAGATCCTCGAACAAAGCAGCCAGCAACTTTCCCGACGGATCGACCGCGATACCTGACGACGACCATGCTCACCGCCACGGATCGTGCTCTGAAGGCCAGGCGAAAAGCCCTCCGGCGTCTCCGTTCCGCCACATCCATCGCCGGTCTCCTCGTTGCCGGCGGAGCGGTTTTTCTCTCTGGAAAATTGGGTGTGGAAATGGCACGCAACCGATTTCCGGAGAAGGAGGAAGAAAGATCAATCGAGCCCGTTTCAGAAGTGTTTCACGTCGGCCGAACAGGAGATCCCATTTACCTGGCCAGATCCCCCGAGTCGCTCCGTCGCTTTTTCGCCACCCATCCCACCCCCGAGGATCGTTCCGTCGCCAATCTGAGCGGTACGGGCATCCGCCGTCTGCAGGATGCCATCGAGCTCACCCCTCTCCGAACCGAGGCCGACGCGATCGAAGCGAAGGTCGTCTCGGGTACCATCGCCGGTGCCGTCTACTGGATCCATCACAGTCAATTGCCCGCTCCGACCGGCTTCGACCCCATCATTTCCCCCGTTCCAGGAACGGTGGTGGCCCCGGAGAGCGCAGACAAGGGAGGGAAACGCTGAGCCAGGCAGCGAGACTCTCGGAGACACTTTTTTCGTTTTTTCATTTGTTTGGAGGACTTAACTACCTATTCTGTCCTCCATGCTTCACCTGGCGGTCCTCGGCAGCGGTAGTTCGGGCAACAGTGCCCTCGTCTGCCATGAAGACACCCGCATCCTCGTCGATGCGGGCCTCTCGGCCCGTCAACTCGGTGAACGCCTCAACGCCCTCGGAGTCGCACCGGAAAGTCTCGACGCGATTCTCCTGACACATGAGCACAGCGATCACACCCGCGGGCTCGAGGTTTTTTGCCGCAAACGGCAAATCCCCGTCTACGCCACCTTGCACACCGCCGCGATCCTGCGCGACGGCGTCACCACCCCTCTCCCCTGGACTCAGTTCGAGGCGGGAAACTCCTTTCGCGTCGGCGGCGTGGCGATCCACTCCTTCCCGGTGCCGCACGATGCCGTCGATCCGGTCGGCTTTCGTTTTGAGGGCGGGCACAGCACCCTCGGGTTTCTCAGTGATGTCGGCCACGTCACCAAACTGATCCTCGAGCGGCTCCGCGACGTCGATACCCTCTTCGCCGAGGCCAATTACGATGAGGGTCTGCTCATGAATGACAAGAAGCGCCCCTGGGCCACCAAGCAGCGCATCAGCAACCGCCACGGCCATCTTTCCAACGACCAGACCGCCGAACTCGTCGCCACCATCGCCGGACCACGCCTCCACCGGGTCGTCCTCGGCCATCTCAGCAACGACTGCAACCAACCCGCTCTCGCCATCGCCGCCATCGCCCAACGCCTTCGCAGGGAGGGGCTCGCCTCCGTCGAAGTCGAGTGCGCCCCGCGCCACGCAGCCACCACTCTGCAACCCGTTGCCCGCACCACCGAAGTGGCACGGGTCACGAGCGGCGAAGAAATCCCTGCGGATTCCCTCCGGGTGTGCGAACCTAGCCGCGCCGCGACCGCTCTTCCCGCCGCTCCCGCTCCCGAATGGAGACAAAGCGAATGGGCCTTCTGAAATCGGTCGCGCGACAGACCCTGCCCCCCTGCCGTTTGCGATGACCGTGTTGAAACCGTCCTTCGAGGAATTTGTCGCTTTGTCGAAACAAGGCAATCTCGTGCCCGTCTGGACCGAACTCGCCGCCGACTACGAAACGCCGATCTCCGTCTTCCAGAAACTCAGCGATGGTCACGATACC
>CALDKL010000741.1 GCA_937898895.1 uncultured Verrucomicrobiae bacterium
ACTCTTGCGTTTTTCGTAGATCGAGTTTTCGAAGTTCCCCGTCTTTGCATCGCTGATGGAGCCTCCTGTGGGGCTAATCGAGACACTGCAGATGTGGCCTGCATGGGAGCCCTTGTAGTCTTTGTCATCCATCCAGACATTGAAGCGTTCCGCCGTCTCGCCCGCGAAATTGAATTTCACCGAAATCTCGAGATCCTGCCGCCCTTCCTGGAAGCGGAAGGCATCGACGCCGGCGTGATCCTTGATGTCGATCGTTTTGCCGATGAGAACACCGCCCTGGACCTGGCTCTTGCTTTTGAAATGGCTCCACTCGGGTCCGAAATCGGGCTTCTCGAAGTCGTCCTGAAAGATCACCTCGCTGTAGTAGAGTTCGTCCTCTTTGCCTTGCCGTTTCAGATCCCAGGTCTTGAGGAATTCCTGGTCTTCGGAGGAGAGGGATTCGACCGGCACATCGAAGGGCTTGCGGTTGACGATGAGGCGGGCCTTGCCGTCTTTCACGTCGATCAACTCGGCCTCGATCTTTATTCCCGCTGAGTTGGTGAAGGTTCGGATTTCGCGGGTCTCGAGCGCGTTGAGGGCGGTGGCAAAGACACCGAGAAAGAAGGCGATGTACAGGGTTCTGGACTTCATGGCACTATTCTGGATGAGGAACCGGGACGGGGTCAAGGGAAAGAAGGGGACGAGCGGGCCACAGGTGCGCCACCGTTTCCCCCGATCTTACCCTCCCTGAACCGGGGGCATCAGGGCGACTTCATCTCCGTCATTGAGGGGAGTGGAGAGGTTCGCAAATTCTCCGTTCACCGCGAGGAGAAGGCGGCCCTGCCATCCGGCAAGAGAGGGATATCGAGCCGAGAGAAGGGCGACGGCATCTCCGAGCGAGGACCCCGTCGGGAGTTCCAGATCGAGTTGTGCCGAATGGGTGAGATCACGAAGCACGGAAAAGAACAGCACGTTCACCGTCATGAATCGAGAATCCATTCGCGTTTCAGCACGCCGATCACGGGGAGGTTGCGATATTCGCCCTGATAGTCCAGCCCGTAACCGACGACAAACTCATCCCCGATCTCGAAGCCGCGATAATCGGCCTCGATCGGCACGGCGCGGGCGATGCGCTTGGAGAGGAGCACGGCGGAGCGCACGCTGCGCGGACGACATTCCGTATGGATCCGGCTCAGGATCGCCGCGAGGGTGCGGCCCGAGTCGAGAATGTCGTCGAGCACGATGACATCGCGGCATGCGACATCGGGAAGTCGGTTTTGGTGAAACGTCACCGCTCCGGAACTGCTCGTGCCGCCGTGATAACTGGCAACGGAGATGGAATCCATGCGCAGGGGAAGGCGGATTTCGCGGATGAGGTCGGCCAGGAAGAGGACGCCGCCCTGGAGCACCGCGACGATGGTGAGGTCCTTTCCGGCGTAGTCGGCGGTGATTTGGGCCCCCATCCTCGCGATGCACTCGCGGATCGTGGTCTGGTCAAAGAGCACGCACTCGAGGCGCTCATCGAGATTGTCAGGTTCGCTGGCCATGACGGGCAAGGGACAGCAACCCCCCGCTCCTTTCAACCACGAAGATGAGATCGCCCGGAAAGCATGCCCTCGTTTTCCGGCTTACAGGGTGGACGAGATCCAGGGCCACTCGGGTGACTTCACGGCTTGTCCTACCACGCCGCCCCCAATGTGGGCTGCGATTGTTTCCGGTAGGGCATCCAGACAATGCCGACGGCTTTTGCGGAACAGTTCTTTTTCAGGGGCGTGAGCGTGACCGATTCGAGGGACTCTCGCATTGGATCCATCGCTGAGCGGAGTTGCTCGATTTGGGCTTCGCATTCGTCTTCGAGTTCGGCGAGTTCGCGCTGATATTGCTCCACTTGTTCGTTGGCACGCGAGACATCCCGGCTTTCCTTCCAGGCGCGAGAGGCACCTGACATGGCGGTGCGACCGGAGGTGAGCGAGACTCGCTTGCCGAGGATCGCTCCGAGAATGGTGCCTCCGACCTTCATGGCCGTATCCATTTTCGCGGTGTTGGCCTGGGCCTTCTGGTCCTCGACCAAATTCATCGCTTTGGAGACCTTGTCTTCGCTCGCCTTGATCCGTTTTGCGTAGGTGGCGCGGAGTTCCTCGACCTTGAGATCCCGCGCTTCACGAGCGGCGTGAACGAGACGGGAGCGGAAGTCTCCTTCGGGTTCGCCGAGATTCGATCGCAGCCCGCTCAGCAGGCTTTTGTAAACCTTCGCTGTGCGGTGGGAGTATATCCAGTCGACGAAATCCTTCCCAAGTTTCGACCAGAGTTTTTCATCGAGGAGGGACTGGGGCAGATCGGCAAAGCTGGCTCCTTCGACGGGATCGGTCCCGAGCTGGCTAACCGTGAGGCCGGGCGGCAAGGGCATATTCTGATTCCAGTTCACCTCGCCGTTATTCGAGTCGATGGCATTGACCAGGGCAAAAATCTCGGGTGCAGAGAGGCTTTTCTGAGCATCGTCCTGAAAGCGAACTTCTCCGATGCGGATGACGGAGGGCAGGTAGGTGATCTCTTCTGCCGAAAGACC
>CALDKL010000742.1 GCA_937898895.1 uncultured Verrucomicrobiae bacterium
CCAGGTGACTTTTGATCCGGCGAAGATCAAACTCGAGGAAATCCTCGACGTCTTTTGGCAGGCACACGATCCCACCACCCTGAATCGCCAGGGGGCCGACGTGGGGCCGCAATACCGCTCGGTGATTTTCTACCACACCCCCGAACAGAAGAATATCGCGATGCAGTCGAAAGCGAAGCTCGACGCGAGCGGGAAATACGAGAACCCGGCGGTCACGGAGATCTCTCCGGAATCGAAATTCTGGGAGGCAGAGGACTACCACCAGAACTACTACGTCCTGAACAAAGACAAGAACCCGTATTGTCGTGTCGTCATTTCCCCGAAGCTGAAGAAGCTCGGCATGGAGTGAGGCATTCGGAGAATCAGGCCATCTGATTGTGGACAAGGTCGGCCGCGAGGACGAGCGATCCGATGATTCCGGCCTGCTGGTCGAGTTCCGGTGTTCTCAGATAATCGGTGAGAGGAGGCAGATCCCAATAGCTTCCGGCGAGGCGTTCGAAAGCGCTGCGGACGCGCTCGATCAGACCGACCTGCTGCATGACCCCTCCGCCGAGGAGGATGCGGTCCGGTGACCACGCCGCCGTGAGGTTGACACAGCCGATGGCAAGGTAATCGGCCTCGAGTTCCCATGCGGGGTGGTCCGCCGGAAGTTGGTTGCCCGATCTGCCCCAGCGGGCTTCGATGGCGGGACCGGAGGCGCGGCCTTCGAGGCAGGAGGTGTGAAAGGGACAAACTTGCGTTTTCGTTCCCCGGGCGGCATCGAGATCGGGAACGAGGAGATGCCCGGCTTCGGGATGGAGGGCACCGTGAAGCAACTGGCCGTCGTCGTAAAATCCGGCACCGATGCCGGTGCCGATGGTGAGGTAGGCGAGACGGCGAATCCCGCGTCCCGCGCCGTAGCGGGCCTCTCCGACGGCTGCGGCATTGACGTCCGTTTCCAATGCGATTGGCAGATTCGCGCCGAGCCGTTCCCGCAGAGTAGGGACGAGAGCAAACCGCGACCAACCCGTTTTTGGGGTTGTCAGGATGGACCCGTAGTCGGAGGCAGAACGGTCGAGTCGAGCGGGACCAAAGGTGCCGATGCCGAGAGCGCGGATCGGACCGTGGATTCCGGCCGCTTCGTGGAAAAATGCGGCGGCTTTCGCCACTGTCTCCACCGGGGAGCCGGTGGGGAAGCGTGTTTCGAGGAGGGGTCGCGAGGGATCGGTGGCGACGGCGCAGACATACTTGGTGCCGCCCGCCTCGATCGCTCCGATCAGGGGTGCCGAGACGGGGGCGGGTGAAGGGGACGAAGAAGCCATGTGAGACAAGAAGGTGAAAGTTGTGGTTATGGTCAGGAAACATTGGACAAGCAAGCAGGAAAACGGCGAGATTGTGGCACGACGGGACGCCGGATCGGTTGCGACCGCCCCGCATTGCAGATGTCAGAACGTTACCAGGTACGCGGCAGGATCGGCAGGGGAGGGATGAGCGCGGTTTATCGCGCCTACGATACGGTGATGGGCCGCGAGGTTGCGTTGAAACGGCTCCTGCCTGTGGAAGAAACGAACCTGAACGAAGCCGCCGGGGAGGCGCTCGCTCGCGAGGCCGCAGCACTGGCGCAGTTCTCGCACCCGAACGTGGTCACCATCTTCGCCTTCGAGGAGGATGCCGAGGGACCCTATGTGGTGATGGAGCTTGTCGAGGGCGAGGATCTTCACTCGATCATGAAATCGGGTGCTCTCTCCTGGGAGGACTTTCGCGATGTGGCTGGACAATGTCTCGAGCCGCTCGTTGCAGCGGCAGAATTGAACCTCCTCCATCGAGACATCAAGCCGGGCAACATCATGCTCACCGTCACCGCCTCGGGCCGGTTTCTCGTGAAGGTGCTCGACTTCGGCCTTTCAAAATTCAGTCAGCAACCTTCGTTGCAGACGCTCGACCAGCGAGGTTCCTTTCTGGGTTCGATCGATTTTATTGCGCCCGAGCAATTGGAGCTGAGGCCTCTCGATCAGCGCACGGATCTCTATTCACTCGGGTGTGTCTATTATTACATGCTCGCGCAGAAGTCGCCCTTCAGCGGCG
>CALDKL010000743.1 GCA_937898895.1 uncultured Verrucomicrobiae bacterium
TGAGGGGGGGCGGCGGCGAAAGGAGTCTCGTTGCCTCTCGCCACGAAAGGGGTATGAGAAATGCGGATCTAAGGAGAATGCTCAGAGAATCTCTTTTGCATGGCGTGCGCAAGCGGATTGGTATACAGCTTCCGACCATTTGAACCGTCGTCTTTCTGTTTGCCCACTCATGACGCAGCTTCCCAAGTCTTCTCGCCACGGTGCCTTTGCGGCCCTTGTTGCCGCCTTTCTCGGATGGATGTTTGATGGATACGAGATGGGGCTCTTCCCCCTCATCGGCAAGCCCGCCCTCTTGGATCTGCTCGACGGTGAGGGCGCGGATCTCACGGCTTCACTCGACCGATGGTTCAGTGTCATCATCGCCACCTTCCTCGTCGGTGCCGCCACCGGGGGGGTGCTGTTCGGCTGGCTTGGCGACCGCATTGGTCGGGTCAGGGCCATGTCCATCAGCATCTTCACCTACGCCATTTTCACCGGTCTCTGCGGTTTTGCCACGGAAGCCTGGCACATCGCCATCCTGCGGTTCATCGCCTCGCTTGGCATGGGTGGAGAATGGGCGCTCGGTGTTGCCCTCGTCAATGAACTCTGGACCCGGGGCAATCGCGCCCTCGTTGCCGGTGCCATCGGAGCAGCTGCGAATTTTGGGTATCTTCTTGTCGCCGGACTGAGCCTCGGGATGAACTCGTTTATTGGCACGATGAACTCGTGGATCCGGGCCCTCGGCGGCAGTGAGGCGCTCTCTGCCTGGCTCCTCGATCATCAGGCCTGGCGATTCCTCATGATCTCGGGAGCGGTCCCGGCGCTTATCATTTTCCTCATCCGCATTTTTGTGCCCGAGTCCGAGAAGTGGGAACAGGAAAAATCCGCAGGCAAGACCTCGCATTGGAGCGCATCCGATCTCAAGGGCGTCGCCATTGGTGCGGTCGTCGCGCTGTTCATGATCTGGTCCTGGTCACCGCTCGGGATCGATGCGGGTGTGGGAACGCCGCTGGCCGCAGTCATTACCGTCGTGGGATTCGGTGTGGTGGTGTGGGGGTATCTGCTCCCGGTACGGCGCTATCTGGCGAGGGCCGGTCTCGCCGGCAGCATCACCGAGGACTCGCAGCATCAGATTCGCCGCAATCTCCTCCTCGGCGCAAGTCTTGCCGGGATCGCCCTGCTCGGCACCTGGGGGGCGGCCCAGCAATCGGCGAAGTGGGCCACCTCGGCCGACGTTCACGCGAATGGATTTTCGAACGTCGCGCAGTATACGCAGATCATGACCTCATGCGGCGCGATTGTCTTCGCCTTCCTCGCTCCGGTGCTCGCCGATCTCCTCAATCGGCGTCTCACCTACCTCCTCATGTGTTTGGGCTCCCTCGCCATCTCGGTGCTGTTTTTCCAGACCAACGACGCTGTCAATACGTGGTTCTTCGTTTCGGCCTTTCTGCTCGGGGGGATCACGGCGAGTTTCTATGGATTCTTTCCCCTCTATTTGCCCGAGCTGTTCCCCACGGCGGTGCGGGCGACCGGGCAGGGTTTCTGCTTCAATGTCGGGCGCATCATCGCGGCAATCGGAGGACTCCAGATCGCGAATCTCGTCGCCGCCTTCGGCACCTCGGCGAACGCCTATTCCGCCCTCTGCGCCATCTACCTTGTCGGCATGGTCGTGGTCTGGCTCGCCCCCGAGACGAAGGGGCAGGCACTGAGATGAAGGGCCGAGTGAGCGGGGCGCAGGACTGCCGCAGGCGTCTCCCCGCAGTTCCCTCTCAGGCGATCCGGACGCTCCGCTTCTTGTCCAGTTTCAGGACGCACCCGGTCGACCAAATGGGTTCCGATTTCGGGTCCGTCAGTTTTGTGCCATCGAGTTGCACGCTGCCCTGCAGGATGAGCCGACGCACTTCCGAGCCGGATTTTGTTTCGGAGAAAATCGTTTCGTAGGCTGCCGCGACGACTCCGAGGAGATCGCGACGGTCTCCGACAGCGAACACGGGCAGATCGACCGCAGCGAGATCTTTGCGGCTGAAAAGCGCCTCCCAGTTTTCCCGGGCCGCTTCGGCCGCAGTGGCGGAGTGATACCGGGTGACGAGAGCAGCGGCGAGCCGCTTCTTCGACTCCATCGGGTGGAGAGAAGGATCGATTTCCTCACCGAGCAACAAGACGGAGTACCGCGCCATGAGTTCATCGGAGATGCTCATGAGTTTGCCGAACATTTCGCCGGGCGCTTCGGAGATGCCGACGTAATTGTGGAGGCTCTTGCTCATCTTCTGGACTCCATCGAGTCCTTCGAGGATCGGCAGGCACATCACCACCTGGGGCTCCATGCCCTCGGTCTTCTGGAGATCGCGACCGACAAGGATATTGAACAACTGGTCGGTGCCCCCGAGTTCGACATCGGCGCGCACGACGACGGAATCCCAACCCTGGACGATGGGATATTGGATCTCGTGGAGGCGCACTTCCTGGTCATTGGCGATCCGGTTTTTGAAATCCTCGCGCTGCAGCATCTGCTGCATGGTGACGCGGGCATTGAGCTGAATGACCTCGGTGAAGGACATCTTGTTGAACCAATCCCCGTTGAAGACAACCTCGGTGCGGGCGCGGTCGAGGATGCGGAATGCCTGATCGGTGTAGGTCCGGGCGTTGGCGAGAATTTCTTCCCGTGAGAGGGGTGGCCGTGTCTTTGAGCGCCCCGTCGGGTCGCCGATCTGGGCGGTGAAGTCTCCGATGATGAGGACGGCCTGGTGGCCGAGTTCCTGAAACTGGCGCAGCTTCTCGAGGACGACGCTGTGGCCGAGGTGAAGGTCGGGCGAGGTGGGATCGACGCCCAATTTGGCGCGGAGCGGGGTGCCCCGCTCGAGTTTTCTGAGCAGCTCGGTCTCGCTGAGAACGCGGGCGGTGCCACGGGTGAGCGCTTGAAGTTGTTCGGCAGGAGATTTCATGGTCGGGAGGGGAGGGATGGAGAGGGATTGTCCCTCAGGGTTCTTCCGACCCCGCTTTGGGTTCCTTTGTCTCGCTGGATAGACCAAATTTTTCCCGGTAAACAGCGGGGGGAATGTCGAAGACTGTTTCAAAGTGCTTCGAGAATTCGCCGGTGGTGGCCCATCCGAGGGACTTGGAAATCCGGCGCGGTTCCTCATGGGCAGTGAGGAGACGAAAGGCGGCGTGAAAGGCCCGGCGACGGTGCGCATAGTCCTGCATGGCCATGCCGGTGAGGTCGGT
>CALDKL010000744.1 GCA_937898895.1 uncultured Verrucomicrobiae bacterium
AGTCCGACGCGACGTTTTTCCGCGAGCAGCCCCTCGAGTTGTTGCTGGATGTAGCGGTCCCGCGCAAATCCCGAGGAGGTCTCTCCGATCCCGCGCAGGACCATGAGCAGGCCGGTCACCGTGATCGCGAAGAGGGTCACGGCGAGGACGACGTCGAGGAGGGCGTAGGCACCCCTCTTCATTCGACCCTGTTGACTCGTGCGCATGACCCTGTCATTCCACCCAGGATCTCTCCGATTTCACGTCGGCGGTGAGGGGATGGAACTCGACCTCGAAAAACGACTTCTCCGCCTCGACGCGGAATCGCATGGGTTCGCACATGCCGGAAGGCTGGAAGATCCACCGCTTGGTTTCGGCTCCGGTCAACGGCACCCACTCGATGTCATTCCAGAAACGCACACTCACCTGGACGTCGGCGGGAAATTCGTATTCCTGGAAATATCGCAGGCCTTCCCTCACCTTTTCCACTTTCGGGTTCGGAGCGGTCTCCGGCTGGGCCGAAATGCCGCGGGCCTCGGATGCCTCGAGCATCTGCTCGCGTTCGGCGATCTTCTCGAGATCGAGGCGGATCGTCTCCGCCTCTTCGGGTCCGGCGTAGGGACGCAGAAAACGCGAGGCGCGAAAGCCCCGCCCGTCGAAAAGGATCTGATAGGGCCTCTCCTCGGACATAGCCCGACCCCGGACTTCGCGGGCGAGCAGGGCGAGTCGATTCACCGGCTCGCGGGCGAGGCGCTCTTTCTGCACACTGTCGATGGCCGGCACAGCCAGGCCAGTGAGGATTGCGAGCACGGAGATCGCGATGATCAGTTCGACAAGGGTGAAGGCGCGGAGCGATGCGGAACTCTCACCAGTTCCCGATGTCGTCCTCGCTTTCGACCCCGTCTTCGCCGAGGGAAAAGAGATCATATTTCTTTGTGCTCTTCGTCGCCGGATAACGGTACTGATAGTCGGCTCCCCAGGGATCCTTCATCGGCTCCTCGAGATAGGCCCGCCAGCGCTCGGGTTGGGGTTCTCCGGTAGGACGCTCGACGAGGGCCATCAGTCCCTGCTCCTGGGTCGGGGGTTTGAAATAATTGTTCCTCTCGTAGCTCTTCAGGGCGAGATCGAGCGCCTGGATGTCGGATTCGACGCGCTGGTATTTCGCATCATCGATGAAGCCGATGATCAGATAGATGCCCGACCCGGAGAGCACGGCGATGATGGTGATGACGATGACCAGCTCGACGAGGGTGAAGGCAGAGCGTCGGCTCCGGGCGGTCGTTCGGGGAGGGAGAGGCAGTTTCATCAGGTTTGCGATTGGTTGGGAGAGGGGGAAGAAAGGGCCGCTCACCGGCCACGGATACCGGACATCGAGCCGAAGATCGTGGTGATCACGCTATAGGCGACGACCCCGACGACGACGGCGACAAAGGCAAGCATGACGTTCGGGACGACGGTCGTCAATCGCGCGATGCGGATGTCGAGGTCTTCGTCGTATTTCGTCGCGGCTTTGGAAAAGGCCTTGCCGAGTTCTCCGGTTTGTTCGCCGATGGCGATCCGGTCGACGAGTTGTTCGGGAAAGGATTGGGTCTTTTCCATGGACCGCGCCAGGCTCGTACCTTCTCCGACATCGTTCACGACCTGCTCGAGGAGGCGGCGGATGAAGCGGTTCGGCGTGCCGCGGGTGACGAGCCGGAGACTGTTCAGGAGCGGCACCCCATTGGCGACGAGATTCGCCATGGTGTGACAGAACTGGGCGTAGAATCGACCGAGGATGACGGGGCCAAAGGCGGGCAGGGTCATCTTGTAGCGATCCCACCACTCGCGTCCCGCCGGCGTCGCAATCAGGATGCGGAACCCGACCGCGAGGCCCACGAGGATACCGAGGATGAGCCACCACCAGGCCGCCATGAAATCGGTGAAACTGACAAGAACCTCGGTGATGAAGGGCAGATCCTGACCGGTCTTCGCCATCATCTTGCTGAGCGACGGCATCAGGACGGTGCTGAAGACAAAGAGCAGGACGACACCGGCAAGCATGACCATGATCGGATAGATCATCGCCCCGATCGTGCGGCGCTGGAGGTTGAAGAGCTGTTTCAGATTGATGACGAGACGGCGCAGGATCTCGGGCAGCGAGCCGCTCGCCTCCCCTGCCGCGACGAGGCTCGTGTAGAGTTCGTCAAAGGACGGCGAAGCCGTCGCGAGGGCTTTCGAGAAACGCGCTCCTTCGCGGATCTCCTCGCGCAGACAGGCCGATACTTCTCGGATCGAGGCGTTCGCCTGGCGTTCCTGCAGGATGCGGAGGGCGCGCTCGAGATTCATCCCGGCATCGAGCAGGTCGGCGAGTTCCTCGGTGAAAAGGACCAATTCCTGGCGTTTCAGCCGCGTGCCGCGCTTCGCTTTGGTCGCAGTCGCCACGCCCGGTTTTCCGGCCTCGCCCTTGCCCCCTTTCCCGGATTTCTCCGGGCCGACCTCGGAAGCCTGGCCGATCACCACCGGGGTGAGGGATTTGGCCTCGAGTTCGCGGTAGACTTCCGCCTTGTTCCGCACCACGACACTACCCGAGACCTTCTTCCCAGTAGGGTCGATCGCAGTGTAGGTGAAGGAGGGCATGAGGTGTGAAACCAGAAAACCCCGGTCGGGGCGCGGCGTTTCCCATCATTTCACCCGGAAACAAGAGGGTCAAGGTCCGTCCTCGCACCAAAATCGGCTCTTTTCGGGTGAACCG